>JAVXVR010000431.1:0-5600 GCA_032230165.1 Acidobacteriota bacterium
TCGTCGTCATCAATTTTACGCTCGCGCCCAACTCGCGCGCGAAGGCTTCGACTAAACGCTCGGTGCGCTCTTGCGTCCCCGAAAACGTGATGTGGACGGGCGCGTGATCTAAATAATCTTCGAGCGATGCGACTTGCAGGATCGCGCGCGCAGCCTCTTCGCCATGGATGCGCCGCGACCACTCGATGTATTCGGCGAGCGGTCGGTCGTCCTCGTCTATGTGATCGTAAACGAGCACGCCCGCGCCCGCGGCGTCGTCCGAGACGAGCGCGTCCGCGCCGTGTGCGCGCGCCACGCGCAAAGTCTCGCGTGCGGCTTCGAGCGGCAGCAGCACCGCCGAGACGGTTTCGAGCGTGCGCGCGTGCTTGGTGAGCGCGCCGTTGTGCGCGACTACGGGCAGGTCTAACCCGAGTTCGAGCGCGAGTGGTCGCGCGTCGCGGAAACGGCGACCCGTCACGAGCGCGACGCCGATGCCGCGCCCGCGCGCTTCCATCATCGCGCGGCGGTTGCGCTCCGAGACGTGCCCGCGCGAGTCGAGCAGCGTCCCGTCGAGGTCAAGTGCGATCAGGCGAATGGGCATAAACAGTGGCAAGCGACAAGTGACAGGTGACAAGTTAAAACAAAAAACTCTTGCTTGTCACTTGTCACTTGTCACTTGTCACGGCTTTTCGGTGCAAGATGTTTGCTCCACCTGACAGCCGTTTCGCGGCGGGCGTATGATGTGCGGCGAAAGATCATGCCTGAGAGATCGAATAACAATCGGGAAAGGACGCCGTTTTCGATGAATGTCACACACCTTGAATGCGCCGCGTGCGGTCTTCGGCACGAGGCACGACGGTTGCAAAACCTTTGTACGAAGTGCGGCAAGCCGCTGCTGGTTCGTTATGACCTGCGACGTGCCGCCGAGACGTTAACGAAGGAAAGCTTACCGGAGAGGGTTTCGAGTTTATGGCGCTACAGAGATGTGCTGCCCGTTGCGCAAGAAGAAAATATCGTCTCGCTCGGCGAAGGCTGGACGCCCTTACTCAAGTCATCACGGCTCGGCGCACAGCTTGGGATGCGGGAGCTGTACATCAAGGACGAGTCGTTGAACCCGACGCAGAGTTTCAAGGCGCGCGGCATGACGACGGCGGTCTCGATGGCGAAGGAGTTGGGCGCGCGTAAACTCGCCGTCCCCTCGGCGGGTAACGCGGCGGGCGCGCTCGCCGCCTACGCGGCGCGAGCCGGTCTCGAAGCTTACATCTTCATGCCGAAAGATACGCCGCGCGCCAACGTCATCGAGTGTGAGCAGACGGGCGCGCACGTGACTCTGATGGACGGACTGATTACGGACTGCGGCGCGGAAGTCGGACGACGCAAAGAGGCGGAAGGCTGGTTCGACGTTTCGACTTTGAAAGAACCTTACCGGGTTGAGGGCAAGAAGACGATGGGCTACGAACTCGCGGAACAGTTCGACTGGGAGTTGCCCGACGTGATTCTTTACCCGACGGGCGGCGGCACGGGACTCATCGGCATGTGGAAGGCTTTCGCAGAGATGGAAGAGATGGGCTGGATCGGCAAGAAGCGCCCGCGCATGGTCACCGTTCAAGCCGCTGGCTGCGCGCCCATCGTCCGCGCGTTTGAAGAGGGCAAGCGTTTCGCCGACGAGTTTCAGAACGCGCACACGACCGCTTCGGGCTTACGCGTCCCGAAAGCCATCGGCGACTTCTTGATCCTCGACGCCCTGCGTGCGTCGGGCGGGACAGCCGTCGCCGTCACCGACGAAGAGTTGCTCGCCGCAGCGAAAGAGATCGGCGCGGCGGAAGGTTTGTTCGTCGCGCCCGAAGGCGCGGCGTGTCTGCCTGCGCTCAGAAAACTTTTAGACGCGGGCGAAGTTAAACCGGACGAGCGCGTCGTGCTCTTCAACACGGGCGCGGGCGTCAAATACTTGGAGAGCTACTCATGAGAAAGCTGCTGAACCACATTCTCTTGCTCGCGCTGCTCGGCGTCTTCGGCGCGGGGTCGGCGTCGCTGTCGGCGCAAACTACTTCTGGCGAGACGGGCGTGCATGTCGCGGAGATCGTCTCGCCGTCAGTCGTCTTAATCCTGACGGGCAGGGGAGCGGGGCAGTTGGATTGTGTCGGGACAGGGATCATCGTGCGCACCGACGGCGTGTTGCTCACCGCGTATCATCTCGTCAAGGACGCACGCGAAGTGCAGGTGCGACTCAAGAACGGCGAGGTGTACGACAAGGTCGAACTCATCGCCTTCGACGAGCGGCGCGACGTGGCGGCGCTGCGAGTCCCGGCGGTCGGGCTGACCGCGTTGCCGCGCGGCGACGCCGCGGCAGAAATGCGCGTGGGTCAGGCGGTCTATGTTGTGTCGAATCCGCGCGGCTTGTCTTGGTCTGTCTCGAACGGAATCTTGAGCGGCGTGCGCATGGCTGACGACGTGGCGGGTGCGGGTGTGGGCTATCAACTCTTGCAGCACACGGCGGCGGTCTCCGGCGGATCAAGCGGCGGCGCGCTCGTGGACGAACACGGGTACGCGCTCGGCATCGTCGTCGGCACGGCGGGCGATCAGAATTTGAACTTCGCCGTTCCCATCAACAGCGTCGTGGGGCTCGCCAACTCGAATGGGCGCACGCCGCTCGGCGCGGGAACTGACTTGCGACCACCCGAACCGGAGCGCGCGCCGTCGGCTGCGAGCGTGCTCAAGACCGACCCGAACGAAATCCTGCGCACCGCCAAGATAGTTTACGTCAGGTCGAACACTTCGTACTTCGAAGACGTGCAGCTCCAGAACGCGCTGCGCAAGCAGACCGACTTCGTCGCGTGGCAGATGGCAATCGTTGACGGATGGGAGGGGCGCAAGCTCGCGGACATCGAGATTGAGATTGATCGCCCGCTCTTCACCTACACCTTCACTTACAAGATCAGCGACGTGCGGACGAGCATCATCCTTGCAACGGGCAAGGTCAACGCGTGGGACGGCAACGACGCCGCGCCGCAGCTAGCGGAGAGAATCGTCGCGGCGATCAAGAAAGTGCGGCAGCCTCCCGCGCCGGGCAAAAAGGAGACCGCGAAGGATGAGGAAGTTACCGAGAAGAAGAATTGAGCATCGTGATGATTGGAGAAAGAACGATGAAGGGTCGTGTATCAGGCGCGTTGTTGTTGTTGCAGGCGACGGTTGTGTTGCTGGTGCTCTTGCTGTCGGCTTATGTCGCCGTGCGCGGGCAGGGTGCGCCGCATTCGGCGAGAGTCGAGACGGCGAAGAGTGATGCCGCGAAGCCGGAGTTCGATCAGGCGCGGTTCGATAAACTGCGCGCCGAAGGCTTCGAGGCGTTGATGAATCTCGACTACGAGGCGGCGCGGGTGCGCTTCAAGGAGATGGCGCAGGCGTTTCCGGATCATCCGGGCGGCTCGCAGTTCCTCGCCGCCGCGCTGTGGCTCAAAACCTTGAATAACTCGCGCCGCCTGTCGTCGGGTCTCTACAACTCGGACTCGTTCTACGAGGGCGATGAGGACAAGGTTGATCCGCAGATCGTCTCAGAGTTTCGGGAGCTAACGCGCACCGCCAAGCTGCTCGCAGAGACGCGCCTGTTGAAGAACAAGACGGACGTCGAGGCTCTGTACTTCCTCGGCGCGACGCAAGGGTTGAGAGCCGCGTTCGAGGCGGCGGTCGAGCGCAGGTTCGTCGGCGCGTTGAAAGATTCGAAAGACTCGGTCGAGCTGCACCGCAAGGTGTTGGAACTCGATCCTAGCTATCACGACGCGGAGATCACCATCGGGATGTACGACTACATCCTCGGCGACCTGCCGTGGTTCTACCGGCAGATGGCGAAGGTCGGCGGCTTCAGCGGCTCGAAGAAGCGCGGCATCGCGACGCTTGAAGGCATCACGCGAGAAGGCAAGTGGGCGCGAGACGACGCGCGCGTGCTGCTTTTGCCGCTCTACAAGCGCGAGCGACGCTTCGCGGACGCGGCGACGACGGCGCGCGAACTGGCGACGAAGTACCCGCGCAACTACATCTTCAAACTCGAAACCGCCGACGCGCTCGTCTCGCAAGCAGAGACTTTGCGCGCGACCGATCCGACTCAGGCGGCGAAGATCGAGGGCGAGGCTTTTGCCACCTTCGAGTCGCTCTTAAGCGAAAGAGTCGCGAAGGGCGCGGCGACGCGTCAGATCGATCAGATTCACTTCCAGTACGCCGAAGCTCTCTACACCGCCGGACAGACGGAGCGCGCGGCGAAAGAGTTCCTCGCCGCCGCCGCGACGCCGAACGCCGAGCCGTCGCTCGCGACGATGGCGCACCTGCGCGCCGCGCAGTCGCTCGATCTCGCGGGCAAGCGCGCCGATGCCCTCGCGCAGTACAAAGCCGTGCTCGCGCGCCCCGACGTTTACAAGGCGCACGAGGAGGCGGAGCGCGGATTGAAAGAGCCATACCGCAAGCGTGAGTCAGCCGCGAACGAGAATGATGGCGAGGCGACGGGCGCGAAGAATGCCGAAGGGAAGAACTGAAAGCAGGTAAGGCTAACGATGAGAAATTATACGACGAGCCACGAGGGCGGGTTACAAATTCCGAACGTCTGCTGCGAGCCGTTCGCGACGCAGGCGCATAACTCGATGCGCGGGACGGCTCAGGCTGTCCTCGACGAAGAACAGGTTGCGTCGCGCGAGTTGCGCGAGGCGCACGAGACAAAGCTGCGCGTCGCGGGTCGCGAGCGTCCTCGCCGCCTCTTGCTGTGTTTGGACGGCGTGCCGCTCGAAGTGATTCGCGCGGCGAAGTCACGCGGGCTGTTTGCGCGTTTCAACGAACCATCTGGATTGCTCTCGCCCTTCCCCACGATGACGAACGTCGCGCTCGCGTCGATGCTCTGCGCGACACCGCCGCTCGGATACGAGAGCCTGTATTTCAACCGCGACGCGCGCGAGATGCGCGGCGGCGTCAAGAAGTATCTCGGTCGTCGCACGCCCGACAAGATACCTTCGTCCTACATGGACGATCTCGATTATCAAGAGCCTCTGCCGTTCGAGTTCTTGGTCTACGCCGCGCCCGACGCCGTGTGGCGTGCCGACATGCGACGCTTCCGCGACCGCTTTCGTGCCACGCCTGAGACGCGCGACTTCTTCGCCTTCCTTAAGGCAACTGACGGGCTGTTGCACTGTCGCGGCGTCGAGAAACTTCAAGTCGCGTTAGTATCGCTCGATAAAATTCTTAGTGACATACAAGATCACTGCGGCGACGAGACCGAGATCGTGCTCTTCTCCGACCACGGCATGAACTTGCAGGAGAATCGGCGCATCAGCCTGAAGACGCACTTGCGCGAGAGCGGCTTCGAGGTGACGGATAGGTTTCGCGGACGTGGCGCCCACAGCGTCGCCGCGCCCGCCTTCGGGCTGTGCGGCTACGCCGCCGTCTATTGCGCGCGCGAGACAGACCCGGCTTGGGTCGCCGCCGCGCTTACGACACTCGAAGGCGTAGATTTTAGCGTCTATCGCGATGGCGCGGACGTGGTCGTCAAGAGCGAGCGCGGCGCGGCGCGCATCCGTCGCGACGAGACAGACGAAGGCGCGCGCTTCGCTTACGAGCAGATGCATGGCGGCGACCCGCTCGAACTT
>JAVXVR010000452.1:0-4653 GCA_032230165.1 Acidobacteriota bacterium
CTCGATCTCCGTCGGGAGCGTGTACGTGCCGCCCTCGCCGAAGGGCTTCGGGTTGCGGTACAAGACATCGGTCGTCAACTGACCGCGTCCGTCGAAGGTCTGGACGCGCGACAGATGCACGCCGCCGAAGCGGTCGAACCAGAAGCGGCGCAGCAAGCGCGCGCGCCCCTCCGTCTCAGGCTGCAACTCCTCTAACTGATAATAGCCATGCACGACGCGTGCCGTCTTCGCCGCGCCCGCTCGCGGGTCAGACTCTTCCGCGAAAGCCTCGTTGCGCGCGTAGATCAGATTCCCGCCTTCGTTGACGGGGCGGACGAGCAACGCGTCTGTGAAGTGCTGCGGGCGCAAGCCGGAGAAGGCAGAGACGGCGCGTTGCTGCATCGCCGCCGTCTTCTTCTTGTCGCCGCCGCCGCACTGCACTTCGCCCTCACCGCCCGCGAGTCGCTGGTAGCTCGCCTCGTTCGTGCCCATCAGGAAGTTGCGGTACTTGTCGTCGCCCTTCAAGACGGCGACCCAGAACTTCACTCCGTTCGAAGACATCTCGGCGAGCTTCGAGCCGACGAACGGGTCTTGGATGACGAGGTAGATTTCACCGGGTCTTTGCACCGTCACGTCGCCGTCCGCCGTCTTGTACTTTTCGATGACGCCGCACTTGGCGAAAGAGGTGTCGAGAAACTGTATGTCAACTTTGCCGTGCAGCGACTTCACACGCGCGACGCGGTTGATCTCGGCGATGAGCTGCGCCGTGTCAGCCTCCGCAAGCGGTTCGAGCAAAGGCGTCACCGCCACCTTGCTCTTGACGAACTTGCTGGCGAGGCTGCTACACCCGACCGAAAAAAGCGCGAGCGCGGCGAGCAAGAGCGCGGCGCGCGTGCGGCGTGCGCGCCCCGACTTCGGAAGCGTGAGGCGCGAGACACCGAGAGCCGCGTGGCGACGTGGCGCAAGTAACATAAGATTCCGCAGATTAAGCGAGCCGAAAATGATACGCGAAGCTAACAAACAGGTCAGCCCTTGTCAACGCGCGCCACCCGCCCGGTCTCGCGCAAACGAGCGTTAAGGAATGTGTTGCGCGCCGTTCAGTCGAGCAGGAGCGGCGGCTTATCGAACCTTTTTCTGACGCGGTCGATGGCGCGGCGCACCTGCGTGCGACTGACGAGCTTGAGTTCGAGCGCACGCTTGCCGGGGAAGTCCAGGAGCATGATGCCGAGCAGCACGATGAGCGCGCCCGGACCCGGCACGCCCGGCAGCGCCATCACGACGCCGCAGACAACGAGCACGACGCCGAGGATATTCTTGGCAATAATCCCCGCCCAGCGCAGGACGGGGTGGCGGTCAACCCAGAAGAGCCGCTCGTTCGACGCGTGGAAATAATCTTCCGGCAGCTTGACGATGATGAAGCCGACGATTGCCGTCGAGACGACGAACGTGACGACGAAGATGAGCGCCCCGTAGAGCAACTCTCTGCCCGTCAGGTGCGCGAGCACGCTCTCTTTCAGCCACTCGAACATCGCGATCAATTCGTCCGGCGCGCGACACGCGACTCGTCGAGCGCGCACACCGCTCCCGCACGCTTAGCCCCGCTTCAACTCCGCGCGCGCCGCAACAAGCGCGCTCATTGTTTCGCCGATGACCTCTCGCGCCCCGCCTTCCAAGCCGAAGTCGCGCTCCGCCGCGCCCTCCCAGAACTCATCCAGCTCACGCGCCCCCGCGCGCTCAAACGCCAAAGCCTGCGCCAGCAGATCGACGATGTCCGCAGCCTTCACCAGACGCGCCTCCAACCCGGCGCGCTCCTCATACTCCGCGTGCAGTCGGCTGTACTCCTCACGCAACTCCCCTACCAGCCCCTCGACCACATCATCGAACGCCGCGCGCTCCGCCTTTTTGCGCGCCTCCGCGCCGTAATACTTTGCCATCGTGCGCGGCATGTCGCCCGTCCGAGCCTCCGCCACGTCGTGCAGCAGCGCGAGCCGCAGCACGCGCTCGACGTTGACCTCGACGCCGCGCGCGCGAACTTCATCCGCCAGCAACATCGCCGTGACCGCCACGCCGAACGTATGCGCCGCGACCGACTCTGCCCCCGGCGCAAGCCCGCGCAAGACCCAGCCCGTGCGGTCGAGCCTTTTTAAGCGTTGCAGGTCTGCGAGAATGGGGAGCATAAAAGCGGTGACAAGTAGCAGGTGACAAGTTACAAGCAAAACTTTGTGCTTGTCTTGCTTGTCACCTGTCACTCGTCACTTGTCACTTCAGCAAACATCTTGCCCGGATTCAGAATCCCGTTCGGGTCGAGAGCGCGCTTGATCTTCTTCATCATCTCGATGCTCGCGGCGTCGAGAGCCATTGAGAGGTAGGGGGCTTTGACATAGCCGATGCCGTGCTCGCCGCTGATCGTGCCGCCTAAGTTCACCGAGACGGCAAAGGTCTCGCGCACCGCCTCGCGGGCGCGCTTCATTGCATCTTTGTCGTCGCGGTCGCACATGAAGTTGACGTGGATGTTGCCGTCGCCCGCGTGACCGAAGTTGACGACGAAGGTCTGCAAGCGTCGCGCGATCTCGTCAACTTGTTCGATCAGTTCCGGCACGCGCGAGCGGGGCACGACCACGTCCTCGTTGAACTTCATCGTGCCGAATTTTTTGATAGCGGGCGACAGCGCGCGACGCACGTCCCAAAGTTTTTCCTCCTCCTCGCGCGTGTGAGAGCGCACCACGTCGAAGCCGCCGCCGTCGCAGACAACCTGCTCGACGATACGAGAGTCGCGCTCGACATCTTCCGTGTGCCCATCAACCGAAACCAACAGCAGCGCACCCGCCGCGTCGCCGAAGCCGAAGGCGAACTCCGTCTCGACCGCTTCGATGGAGTTGCGATCAAGCACCTCAACCGCAACGGGCACGACCTTCGCGCGGTTGAAGCGCGGCACACACGCGCACGCCTCGCGCATCGTGCGAAACGTGGCGCGCACCGTTCGCGTCGCTTCCGGCAAGGGTAAAAGTTTCAGCGTCGCTTCGGTGATAATGGCGAGCATCCCTTCAGAGCCGCAGACGAGTCCTGTGAGATCGAAGCCGACGACGTTCTTCGTGACGCGCCCGCCTGTCTGCGCAATCTCGCCCGTCGGCAAAACGACTTCGAGACCGAGCACGTAATGCTTCGTCACGCCATACTTGGCGGAGCGGATGCCGCCCGCGTTCTCCGCGATGTTGCCGCCGATGTAAGAGTTCTTGTACGACGCCGGATCGGGCGGGTAGAAAAGCCCATGAGCCTCGACCGCCTGTTGCAGCGCGTAGGTCGTCACGCCCGGCTCGGTGACAACGTACAGATCGTCCACGTTGATCTCGCGGATGCGGTTCATCCTGTCAGTCCCGACGACGATGCCGCCGTCAACGGGCACAGCCCCGCCCGTGTAGCCGACGCCGCCACCGCGCGCCGTGACGGGAAATAAACGCTCGTTCGCGAGTTTCAAAATCTCCGACACCTGTGCCGCGCTCTCCGGCAGCACGACCGCTTCGGGCGGGAACTTCTCTTTCAACGCGTCGCCCGCGTAAGGCTCGACGCGCTCCTCGTCAACGAGCACGTTCTCCGCGCCGACGAGCTCACGCAAACGCGCGAGCACTTCGGGGTCGGACGCGGCGGTGCGCGCGCGCACACCCTTGTCTGCGAAGTGTATCGAACGGCTCATCCTGTGAAGTTTTGCTCCTTCCCGACCATACTAACGTGAGCGCCGCGGCTCATCAACACGCCGCGCGGCGGCTGGACGACGGCGTCCGGGTGTAAAAGCGTTTACTCGCCCGCCCGCCTGTGATAGTGTGCGCCGCACTCCACACAGGGTCCTTCGCAAAGCTCTTACAATTCAGTCTCGGCGTTTGCCGATAAGGAGATCGACATGAACTGCTCGATTCGCGCAAAGGTGGGCTTCGCGCTGCTCGCCGTCCTATGTTTCGCCGCCAGCGCGTCGGCGCAAGACCCGGCGCGTGTCGCGCCCCGCATCTACAAGGTGCGCCTGAACAACCCGTGGATAAGGGTTCTCGAGTTTAGCGGCAACGCCGGCGAGAAGGCGCGTCTGCACGCCCACCCGGATTACGTCGTTTACGTCCTCTCCGACAGTAGAATCAGGTTCGCCGACGCGAAAGGCACGTCCACAGAAGCCGACATGAAAGCCGGGGAGGCGATGTGGCGCGGGGCGGAGAGACACTCCTCAGAAGTATTGACCGACAACAGCCACGGACTCCTCTTCGAGCTGAAGGGACCGAAGCGCGCCGCCCGCGCGCGCCCCGCGCGAAGCGACGATCCCGTGACGGTCGATCCCGGTCACTACAAGGTGCTGCTCGATAACGAACGCGTCCGCGTCATCGAGTTCCGCGCTGCGGCAGGCGAGAAGTCGCCGATGCACTCGCACCCGAACTACGTCACCTACAACTTCAGCGGCGGCAGGACGACGTTCACCTATCCTAGGGGCAAACCCTTCGTGGCGACGAGCAAAGCCGGTGACGTGTTGTGGCACAAGGCGGAGACTCATGCCGGGCAGGTCGGGGACACGGAATCTCACGTCCTGATCGTCGAGCTGAAATAACCTCGACGCAGAGCATGGGGTGGGCGGAGACTTAAAGCGGTTTGCGATTGCGTGCGACTAATCATGCGAGCAGTCGCGGGCAAAAGGCGGCG
>JAVXVR010000478.1:0-3907 GCA_032230165.1 Acidobacteriota bacterium
TTGAGCGCGTCTTTGTATAGCTCTATGTCCGAGTCGGTGAAAGTGCCGCGCCGCGAAGTCGCCTTGAACATGCACGCGAGTTGCGCGAAGTTGTCTTTGCCTATCCAGCGTTCAGGTAAGTAGGGCAGTTGGAAGAAGAGCATGTACCAACTGCGCGCGAGCTGGCGCAGAGAGAAGTTATCAATCCACGCGCGGAAAGGCGGGACTTGCAGGATGGCGAGACGACTGACGTACTCCGGATGCGTACTGGCGACAGCCCACGCCACGCCTGCGCCCCAGTCATGACCGACAACAGCCGCACGGCGCGCGCCGAGGTGTCGTATCAAGCCCGTCACATCGTCAACGAGTCGGCTCAGGCGGTAGTCCGCGACGCGCTCAGGCTTGTCGCTCAGGTTGTAGCCGCGCAGGTCAGGCGCGACCGTGTGGAACTGTTCGCCGAGCGCGGTCAGTTGGTGACGCCACGAGTACCAGAATTCGGGGAAGCCGTGGAGCAGCACGACGAGCGGTCGCCCCGCCTCGCCGCACTCCGCATAATGCAGGCGCACGTCGCCCACCTGCGCGTAGCCGTGCCGGATGCGTGGGTCGGTGTTGGTGAGATCGTTACTCATAGAATGGGTGACAGGTAACAGGTGACGGGTGACGGGTAAAACCAAAAGACAGGGCAGACGCAGAAACAGTTTCTTCCCTGTCACCTGTCACCCGACACCTGTTCTTCAATTCCGAGAGAACGCGCCTCGGCGGCGTCCAAGTCGATTTCCATGCGGAGCAGCGCGGTCGAGAAGGTCTTGCCCTGCGCGTCGGTCATCAGAGAGAGCGTGCCGCCGCCGCCGAGGGATTCGTGCAGCAGGAAGTTGAGCGCGTTCAAGTTTGGCAGCTCGAAGCGTTCGACCTCGCCGTGGCAGATGCCACGGAAATGCTGCTTGACGCGCTCAGCCGTCACCTCGCGGACGAGCACAGGATAAAACTCGTCGCGCAGCGCGATGAGACCGACGTTCGCCGTGTCGCCCTTGTCGCCGGAGCGCGCGTGCGCGAGCTTGAGTAGTTGCACTTTCATCTTCGCTAAAAAGTTCAGTCCGCGTAAGTCGTGCCCTGCCGCCACAGCACCGCCTTCGTTCTCCCACCTCGCCACGGCGCTCAAACTTCCCGCACCTCGACGCGCGGCGTGATCTCACGTTTCGGGATGAGCGCGGGCCAGTAGGCGACGATCTCTTCAACCTTCGGGCGTCCGCCCGCGAAGCCTGTCACGCCGGGCGGACCCGTCAGGATAAGCGGCGCGATCTCTTTCGTGAACCGCTCCACGTCGGCACGATCGGAGCCGCGCACGCCGACGCGCAGTTGGACTTCGGGCGCGTCACCCGAAGGGTCGCCCGCGAGTGCGCCGTGTGTGGCGTTTGCGCCGACGAACTCGGTCAGGATTTCGTCAAACTTGAGTCCGAGACGTTCGAGGCGTGCGCGCAAGATACGATCTGCGGCGCGCGCCTTGTCATAGGCTTGGGGCCAGGAATAGACGAGCGTGCCGACCGCCTTGAAACCAGCCGAGTAGCTGATCGAGACCTTGTAAAACTCCGTCGCAGGCTTCCCCTTGATGCCATAGACGCGGACGCGGTCGCGCCCGTCGTCCGCGAGCTGGATCGACGTAAAGTCGGCGACGCAGTCGGGCGTGATGTACTCGTGCGGATCGCCCATCTCGTAAACGAGCTGTTCCTTGATGGCGGGGATGTTGATGCGCCCGCCCGTGCCCTCGTGCTTGGTGACGACGAAGGTTCCATCGGGCGCGGCTTCAACAATCGGGAAGCCGACGTTGGCGAGGTCTGGGATTGATTGCCAGTCGTACTGGCAGTTGCCGCCCGATGCTTGCGCGCCGCACTCGATGATGTGACCCGCGATGGTTCCGGCTGAGAGTTTGTCCCAATCGTCCGCGCGCCAGCCGAACTCGTGTATGAGCGGCGCGAGCGTAAGCCCTGTGTCGGTCGCGCGCCCCGTGATAACGACCCGCGCGCCGCCCCTGAGAGCCTCGACGATGGGCTGCGCGCCGAGATAGACGTTTGCACTCTGAATTTTATCGCGCACGGACGAGAGCGGCTCATTCGTGTCCATGTTGCGCAGCTCAATGCCGCGAGCGAGAAAATCATCGAGCCGATCCATGATGTCGTCGCCGGTGACGATGCCGATCTTCAGGCGACCAGCGAGACCAAGCTCGCGCGCCGCGTCGCCGACGGCTTCGGCGCAGGCGGGCGGGTTGACGCCGCCCGCGTTGGCACTGACGCGTATGTCGCGCTCGACGCAGGCGGGCAGAATCTCGCGCATCAGGGGCACGAAGTCGCGCGCGTATCCGGCGGAGGGGTCGCGTGCGCGCTGCTTCTGCATGATCGACATCGTGACTTCGGCAAGATAGTCGAGCATCAGGTAGTCGATGCGACCACCTTCGACCTGGCGGACGGGCGCGTCGAGCAGGTCGCCCCAGAAGCCCTGCCCACTGGCAACACGAATCTTCTCTCTCATCACGGAAACATCAGAATCAAAAAGACGAAAGGCAAAGGTGAAAACCTGTGACGGACGAAAGTCGGTCGTCTGGCTCCCACCTTTGCCTTCTACCTGTCCACTCCCAGCTCAGTTCGTCGGGGGGGGTGTCGTTGCCTCAGCCGGTGGCGGCGTCGTGCCGCGCCGACCGCGGCGGCGACCACGTCCACGACGACCGCCACCACCGCCGCCCGTCGTAAACGAGAACGAGTGCGACTCGCCGGGAACGCTCATGAGCGACAAGCCGCTCGCGCCCATGCGTTTCGCGCGCAGGGAGACGATGGTCGCGGGAAGCGTTGTGCCGAAGCGCATCGAGACGGCGATCTGACCGGGCCACTGGTGGGCGGTAAGCGTGCCCGCCTGCTGGCTGCCACCCGCGTCGAGCGTGAAACTGCTGCCCGTGATGGTGAGCGTCGCCGGACCCGACAGGCTCATGTCGGGCGCGTTGACGGTGCCGCTGTAAGTGCCGGACAGATCAACGTCTGTGCCGGGCGTGCCGTAGCCGCCGGACGACTGCATCGCGCCGGAAGTTTCGGCGGCGGGCATCGCGCCCGTCGCATCTGTAGTAGCGGCGGCGGCGCCGGCGCGGCGACGACCGCGACGACCGCGACGACCACGGCGACCCATGTTCATGTTGCCCATCGAGCCGCCCGACATGTTGTCGTTCGTGTTCTGCATGGATGCGTCGGACGTGTTCGTGTTGTCCGACGTGTTGGCGTTCGCCTCGCCGGTGTTCGTGTTGCCGCTACGCATACGGCGCGAGCCGCCGCGACGGCGACCGCTGCGGCGGGCCGCGTTGGTCGTCGCCGCCGTGTTGTCCTGCGTCGTGCTGCTGTTGGTGTTCTGCGCGAGGGCGGCGAAGTCGGCTCCGGCAAAAACGACCGCCACGAAGAGCGCGAAGAGAGTTGCGAGAAGGTTATGAGCGTTGGTTCTCCGAGTCATGACTGTTCATCCTCCAATGGTTAAACGTGCCGCGCACAAGTTCGTGCCTGTGGAAAGCGCAGGCGAACGGGGGAACTCAATTTGCCTCGGGGTTCGGTGGCGCAATTCTCGCACAGAAAGCCCCGCCGTGGCAAAAAAATCCTCACGTGGACAAACGACGCTATCTCAGGCGAGCACGGGCGGCAGCACGAACTGACCGAGGTGCGCCCCGTCGAAGTTGCCGCACACACGCAGAGACAGCTCCAGGGCGTCTCTCACCTCTTCGGGCGCGACGACTGCATCAACGAACCCGCGCGCCGCCGCGTATTTCGCGTCGAGCTGTTGCTCGTAGTCCTCGCGCACGCCCTGCATCTCCTCCTTCGTCGCGTCGTCCGGCTCTTTTCCCTCGCGCTTGAGCCGGTCGAGTTGCGTGCCGTAGATCGCCTGCACGGCGGAGTCGCCCTCC
>JAVXVR010000518.1:0-4190 GCA_032230165.1 Acidobacteriota bacterium
CTGCGCGCCAAAGCTCAAGGCAAAGACGCGCGCTACGGACCCAAAGGTGTGCCCACAGTTGACTGGCAAGAGCCGCTCAAAGTGCTCACGCCCGCCGAAGGCGGCGACGGGCGCGAGATGCCGCGCGTCGCGGTGCATTCGTGAGATGAATGACTGGTATTCTTTCAATCGTGGTCAGAGTTTCGGGCAGAAAGGTTCCGAGAAGGGTGTCATTCTACGCGATGACGAGCATGCTGAAGGAGCGCGCATCACGCTCGAACGCACGGGGCGAAAACGATTCGCCATCACGTGCGGAATCTATGGCTGGATGGTACACACCCGCTTCTTCAAATCAGAGGCAGAAGCCGTACAAGGCTTCGAGGAAATGAAAGAGGTGCTGGCGACAATTTTGAATCTAATACCTAACACTGACGATGATGATCGAACAAAGATAGAGAAGGTCGAAGACTCAATTCTTAGGTTCATCGAAATTTTTCCTTAGTAATTACAAGCAACTCGGCACGAAGCATATGATGAGACTTCCTAAATTCTCTTACCTCGTCCCGCGCACCGTCGCGGATGCGGTGAAGATGATGGGCGACGCTGGGATGGAGGGGCAGTTCGTCGCTGGGGGGACTGATCTGTACCCGAACATGAAGCGGCGGCAGCAGACGCCGCGCACGGTCATCTCGGTCGCGCGCCTCGCGGAGTTAAGCGAGATCAAGGGCGACGGAAAGTCAGGCTTGGTAATCGGCGCGGGCGTGTCGTTGACGGATTTGATCGAGCACCCGGTGATAAACCGCGATTACCCAATGGTGGCGGCGGCGGCGCGGACGATCTCGACGCCTGTCTTGCGCAACATGGGAACCGTCGGCGGCAACCTCCTGCTCGACACGCGCTGCAACTATTACGATCAGAACTTTGAGTGGCGCAAGGGCATCAACTTCTGTTTGAAGAAGGACGGCGACGTGTGCTGGGTCGCGCCGGGGAGCCGGAAGTGCTGGGCGGTGCAGTCGGCAGACCTCGTCCCGCTCATGGTCGCCATCGGCGCGCGCGTGCGGCTCGTCTCAACCTTAGGCGAGCGCATGATCACAGCCTCCGCGCTCTACAACGACGACGGCATCAACTACCTGCACAAGCGTCACGACGAGCTGCTCGCGGACATACATCTGCCGCCCCGCAACGGCTGGCGCGCGACCTACAAGAAGCTGCGCCGGCGCGGCGCGTTCGACTTCCCCGTGCTCGGCGTCGCCGTGCGTGTGGACTTGGAGGGAGACGGCACGGTGAAGGGGGCGAAAGTAATCCTCGGCGGCATCGCGCCCGCGCCCGTCGAAGTGCGCGACGCGCAAGATGCGCTCGTCGGCGGTGCGTTAGACTCCGAGCGGATGCGGCGCGCGGCGGAAGCGTGCTACGTCAAGGCGCGCCCGCTCGACAACACGGACTTCCTTATGAACTGGCGCAAGCAGATGACAAAGCCGTATGTGCTGCGCGCGCTCGAAGAACTGCGACAAGCAGGCAAATAATTTATTCCTCGTTGAGTAGTGCACAGAGAGTTGCAGCCGTTGTGCTCGCCGCCGGTCGCTCGCGGCGGATGGGCGCGTTCAAGCCGTTGCTGCCGTTCGGCGAAAAGAGTGTCGTCGAGTGTTGCGTCGCGGGCTTGCGCGGCGCGGGCGTCGCGGAGATCGTCGTCGTCGTCGGTCATCGCGCGGACGACGTGCGTGCGCGTCTGGCTCACGCGCCGGTGCGCTTCGCGTTGAACGCGGAGGCGGCGAGCGAGATGGGCGCATCCATTGCGCGCGGCGTCGAAGGGTTGTCGAAGCAGACGAGAGCCGTGCTCGTCGCGCTAGCGGATCACCCGGCGGTCACGCCGGACGCGATCAAGTTTGTGATTGATGCTCACGAGCAGACTGGCGCACGCTTCGTCGTCCCCACTTGGCAGGGGCGCGGCGGTCATCCAGTGCTCATTGATCTCGCCTACCGCGAAGAGTTGTTGCGTCTCGACGAAGGGCGGGGCTTGCGTGGGCTCTTGGAGGCGCACGCCGCCGAGGTGTCGCGCACGGAGGTCGGGTGTTCTTACGTTGCGCGCGACATGGACACGTGGGAAGATTACCGCGCGCTCTACGAGGAGGTGTTCGGCGTCCCGCCGCCGACCCGCAACCCACAGTCAGATCACACATCAAGTTGACAGGCGCTGTCGGCTTTTCGTCCAACGGTTCTTCCCCGGTTCACATCTAATGTTTCGGCACGGCTTCCCGCCTCTGAACGCGACGTAAGGTTTCGCGGAGTCGGCGGGGCGCGCCGGGTCAGGAGAAGAAAATGGCTAACAAGTTCCCCCGCGTCTTTTGTGCTTTGGCGCTCGCGCTGGGCGTCACGTTCGGGTCGCTCGCGGCGGCGCGCGGCGTGCGCCGCGCCGAGACGACTGCGGAGGGCGTCAACTTCAACTTGAGGACGGTCGAGGGCGGGAGTATCACTTCCGAGATGCTGCGCGGCGACGTGGTGGTGCTCGCGTTCGGGGCGTCCTGGGTGCCCCTCTCCCGCGCGCAGGTGCAGGGCGTGCAGCACGTGGCGGACGAGTTCGCCGCGCGCGACGTGCGCATCTACTGGGTGAGCACAGACTCGGACAAGCCGCAATCGAAGAACTATGCGACCGACGATCAACTGCGCGCCTTCGCGCGACGCAACGCACTGAAGATCGCCGTCTTGCGCGACCCCGACGGCGAGTTGTTCAAGACCCTGGGTGTCGAGCGCAACCAGCTCCCGTCCATCGTCATCATCGACAAGCAGGGCAACGTCGCGGAGACCATCGGCGGGCTCTCGTCAGAAGGCAACCTCCTCGAACAACTCTCGCCGAAGCTCACGAAACTGCTCGGCGGTCAGCAGTGACGACCGCGTAAATTTCGTAACGACGGAAGGGCTGTTTCAGAATCGAAGCAGCCCTTCGCGTTTGTGACGGCACGCCTCGACGCGCGCCCGCGCAATTCTCCTACATCTTCTTCGACAACTCATACACCAAGCGCACGGGCAGACCGACGACGTTCCAGTAGTCGCCTGCGATCTCTTCGATGAAGAGCGCGGCGCGACCCTGCACGGCGTAAGCCCCGGCTTTGTCCGCAGGCTCGCCGGTCTGAACGTACCAGTCGATCTCTGCGTCCGACATCTCACTGAACCGGACGCGCGTGCGCTTGTGCGCCACAAGCGTGCGCTGCGTTTCGGCGCGCACGAGCGCGACACCGGTTAAGACTTCGTGCCAGCCGCCGCGCAAGAGTCGGAGCATCCGCCGCGCTTCCACGTCGTCGCGCGGCTTGCCCAGCACCGAGTCGTCAACAACGACGACCGTATCCGCGCCGACGACGAGTCCGAACAGACGCGCGCGAGCTACCGCCTCAGCCTTCTCCCGCGCGAGCCGCTCGACGAGCCGTGTCGCGTCTTCGCCCGCGCGCGCTGTCTCGTCGATGTTCGCCGCTGCCGTCTCGAACTCCCAGCCGACCGCGCGCAGAATCTCCGCACGGCGCGGGCTCGCGGACGCCAACACCAGACGCTCACGCAGGACACCCACGACCGACGCCGGAAAAACCCCGGCTTGTGACGCGCGCTCGTTTTCCATTACACTCAGTCTCGAAATTGATTCATTGATCCATCTGTTCATTGATTCATTGGACGGCTCATTTAACGATTGATCGAATCGTTGAGTCAATGAATCACTGATCAAATGAGCAAATTACGATCATGGAAGACCTGATTCGCGCATTGCCGAGTTTGCTGAAAGCCGCGGGCGACTCGGAGGAGGTCGCCGAGGTGGCGGCGTTCGTCGCGTGGCGCAGGGTGGCGGGCGAGCAACTTCGCGGTCAGGCTGTGCCGTTTCGCCTGCACCGCAAGATGCTCGTCGTCGCCGTGCCGGACACTTCCTGGCAGAAGCAGCTCGAAGCGGTCGCCAACCAGTTCATCTTTCGTCTCAACTCGACGCTCGGACACGCCGTCGTCACCTACATCGAGTTTCGCGTTGACGCCGCGACGGTGCGCGAGGAGCGAGCGCGCCTGCGCGTGACAGACTTCGATCACGAACAGCACGAGCGACGCGCCCTCGCACGCGCACGCGCGCTCAATTCGGACGCAGCCGCCATCAAGGACGAACAGTTGCGCCGCCACTTCCTCCTCGCCGCCGGAAGTTATATGGAGGCGCAGGAGAAAAGAAAGTGAGCAGTAAGCAGTGA
>JAVXVR010000562.1:0-3409 GCA_032230165.1 Acidobacteriota bacterium
CGCTTCGCAAAAATGACGAAAGCTGCGCCGACAATAATGAAGAGAGGAGCCAGCCAAGGCATGCCCAGATTAGCCACTCGATGCAAATTGAGGACAGCCGCAACCACCGCGGCAACAAGAAAGAGAATGCCAATGAGGCGGAGAACGGAAGGTGTCATAATTTAGCCTCTGCTTCGGAATCTAGAGAAGACAATCTACTCCAAAGTCATCTGTTAGCCAATCCATTGCTGACTACACAGTTAAGGAGCTATCTAACTACTGATGATGCCGCTCGGAGACGCACAATCGCGCGTTCAATCTTCATTCTTGTTCGCCGCCTCGTCGTGCATGGTCGTCAAGCGTCGTATCTCGAAGTTGCGCGCGCCGCCGGGTGTCGTCACTTTAACTTCATCGCCCTCTTCGCGCCCCATGAGGCTGCGACCGACGGGCGAGGTGGTGGAGATGAGTCCGCCGGGCGGGTCGCTCTCCTCGGCTGTGACGAGTCGGTAGGTTACTTCTTCGTCGCGCTCCGGGTCGTAGAGGACGACCGTCGAGCCGTAGGCGACTTTGCCGTGCGGGATTTTCGCGATGTCGATGGAAGAGACTTCACTCAAGCGCTGGCGCAGATCGCGCATGCGCGCCTGCACGAACTGCTGGCGCGCGAGCGCGGCGTGGTACTCGGCGTTCTCGCGCAGGTCGCCCCATTCCTTCGCCGTCTTGATCTGCTGCGGCAGTTGCACGCGCAGCTCGTTGTCAAGCTCTTCCAACTCGGCTTGTAGTCTGTCTTTGACGTTCTGTGTCACGACTCTCTCCTCGTCTCTCTCGCTTCGCCGCGCCGCCGTCCGTCGCGCCGCGAAATTTAACGGTTTCGTGAAAATTAAATAGTTACAAAGCTGTTGGCTTCGATTATACTCCCGCTTGCGTCTTTGAAAAGTCTCGCCCGGACTCGTCGGCTTCCGGGCACTCTCCCCCAACTAAAATAAGGCGTCACACTCCCGAACGTCCGCCGCCCCGCGCGACGCGTGTGCAGTTCTCTCCCCAGCTTCACCTCACTGACGGACGACTGTATCGCAGAAGGGAGGGGTGTCTCTACGCGCGCGCCCACGCTTGCCGCGCCAGACTCACCGCACACGAAGCCATGCTCGAATCGAAATCTCACACGCCGCAACTCATTTTGATGATCGACGACGATCCCTTGCAGATCGAGTTCGGGCGCACGCTCGCCGCCCGCGCCGGCTATCGCTTCGCGGGCGCGCTCGCCGGTCGCGATGGACTACGTCTCGCGCATGAAACTCGACCCGACGTGATCCTGCTCGATTACGTTATGCCCGATCTCAACGGCAAACAGGTCTTCGAGGAAATCCTCCGCACACAGGATCAACGCTTGCGTCACACGCCCGTCATCATGCTCACGGCGCAGTCGGCGAACCGTGTGGAGCAGCGCCAACTGCTCGACTCCGGGCTCGCCGCCTATCTCTACAAGCCCTTCGGCTACCACGAGCTGCTGAACGTCATAGACAACGTGCTCGCCCTCTCGCAGACGCGCGAGCGCAACCGGCTCTTGGAAATTCAGGCGCGGCAGTCGTTCGTCGCCACGGCGCGGATGCTCGTCAGGCTGCTCTTCGCCAAAGACCAATGCACTGCCGAGCACTCGAACATGACGGCAGACCTCGCGGAAGCGGTCGCCGTGGGCTTCGGGCTGAGCGATCAGGAATCGCCCCTCATCAAGCTCGGCGCGCTCTTGCACGACATCGGTAAGATCGGCGTCCCCGAACATATACTTTGCAAGCCGGGCAAGCTCACCTGCGAAGAGATGGCGGTCATGCGCCTGCACGTGGACTACGGCGACGAGGCGCTCTCAGGCGTGCCGCACATGGAGACCGTGCGCGAGATGGTCAAGTATCACCACGAATGGTGGGACGGCGGCGGCTACCCTTTCCAGTTGCGCGGCGCGGAGATTCCTTTCGGCGCGCGTCTGGTCTCCGTCGTTGACGCGTATGATTCGATGACGAGCGACCGCCCCTACCGCGCGAGTCTCTCGTCCGACGAAGCCTACCGGCGTCTGCGCGCGGGCGCAGGCACGCAGTTCGACCCCGCGCTCGTCGAAGCCCTCTTCGACACGCTCTCGACCTACGAGCCGCGTCGCGAGCGCGCGATGGACTTGCAGTTTTTAGAGGAACTCTCGCCAGTCGTCTGAACATAAACGATGAAGTAGGAACGATGAACGCGGAAGTGAAGACAACTCGCCTTCACTTCCGCGTTCATCGTTCCTACTTCCTATTTTGATTAACAGACTTCCTTGCCGTGGTGCTGCGCCTCGTCCGCCGCGCCGAACGAGATGCCGACGTCGCGCGCGGTGCGTATGAGCTGGCTGCCGACGGGCACGGTCTTGATGTTGGCGACGGCTTTCGAGAGCGGGACGGTGACGATGTCGGCGGCATGGAGCGCGACCATCTTGCCGCGCTCGCCGCGCATCAAGGCGTGGACGGCGCACGCGCCGTAGTTGGTCGCGAGCATCCGGTCGAAGGCGTTGGGCGTGCCGCCGCGCTGGAGGTGTCCGAGCACGACGCAGCGCGACTCCTTCTGCGTGCGCCCCTCGATCTCGTGCGCGACATACTCGCCGATGCCGCCCAGTCGCGGCGCGTGCTCGCGGTCGCCGGGGTCTTGGTAAATCTCTCGCCCGCCCACAGGCGTCGCGCCCTCCGCGACGACGACGATGGAGAACTGCCGGTCGCAACGCTCGCGCTCGTAAATCTTCTCAACGACCGCCTCGTAGGTGAACGGAATCTCCGGGATCAAGATCACGTCCGCGCCGCCCGCGATGCCCGAATGCAAAGCGATCCAGCCCGTGTGCCGCCCCATCACCTCTAAGACCATCACGCGGTCGTGCGAGGCAGCGGTCGTGTGCAGGCGATCCAGAGCCTCGGTCGCAATGTCGAGCGCGGTCACGAAGCCGAAGGTCAACTCGGTGCAGGCGAGATCATTGTCAATCGTTTTGGGCACGCCGATGACCGGCACGCCGCGCGCGTCGAACTCCTGCGCGATCCCCAGAGAGCCCTCGCCGCCGAGCACGACGAGCCCGTCGAGCCCCAGCCGCTTCAAGTTCGCAATCGCCTCTTCGTAGCTCGTCTGTGTCGCCCCGCCGTCCACGTCGCGCACGACGAAGCGACCGCGATTGCGCGTCCCCAAAATCGTCCCACCGCGCGGTAAAAGCCCGCGCACATGATCGGGCGTTAGCTCGTGCGCCTTCGTCTCGCCGAGCAGACCCTCGAAGCCGTCCTCGATGCCGACGACTTTCAGGTTATAGACGCCGATGGCGGTCTTCACCACCGCGCGTATGACGGCGTTCAAGCCGGGCGCGTCGCCGCCGCCCGTGATCAGTCCGATGGTTCGTATCATGGTTGTTGTTCAGATGGTAAATCCTAAACCG
>JAVXVR010000592.1:0-5553 GCA_032230165.1 Acidobacteriota bacterium
CCGCCGGAAGTCAAAACCGCGCGGACTGTAGTTGTGAGCGGGGGCAGAAGGCAAAAAAAAACTACGCCCGCGACGTAGGCAAGTCAAGAAAGCAGAAAAGCCGTGACGAGTAAACCGTGACAGGTGACAAGCAAATCCGGCTACTGGTTTACCTGTCACCTGTCACCTGTCACGGCTTTATGGTTTGCAATTCTGACCTCTGACCTCTAGCCTCTGCTTTTATGTACCCTGTCGGCAATCTCTTCATCCCCGCCGAGCACGGGCGGCTCGAAGCGATCTTGAAAGAGCCGCGCGAAGGTAGGCTTGCGCGCGGGGCGGCGCTCGTCCTGCACCCGCACCCTCTCTACGGCGGCACGATGCACAACAAGGTGGTCTTCCGCACGGCGCGCGCGCTGAATGATGCGGGCTGCGCGACTTTGCGCTTCAACTTCCGCGGTACGGGACACAGCACGGGCGCGCACGACCATGCGCGCGGCGGCGAACAGCGCGACGCAGAGACCGCGCTCGACTACCTCGCCGACAAATACCCGCACCTCCCGCTCCTCGTCGCAGGCTTCTCGTTTGGCGCGCGCGTCGGTCTCGAAGTCGGGACGAGGGATACGCGCGTCGGCGCCCTCATCGGCATCGGCACGCCCGTCTCAATCGCCGAGCGCGACTACGACTTCTCGTTCCTCGGCGAGTGCCGCAAGCCCGTCCTCTTCGTCCACGGCGAGCGCGACGAGTTCGGCGACGTGGAGACGCTACGCGCGCTCGTCGCACAGATGCCACAGGCAGCGCACGCGCGCCTCATCGTCGTCCCCGGCGCGGGGCATTTCTTCGACGAACAGTTGGATGAGTTGACGCGCGTCGTCAGAGAGTGGACGAGTGAGACGCTCGACCAACTTCAAGCCTGAAGCAACCTCATGCCGCGAATTCGGCGGGCTGACTTCAAGCCGACGCCTTACTTGCTCTTGGTGGAAGTCTTATCCGAGAGTACCCAGTCGTCCGGATCAAGCTCTATCTTTTTGGGTCGCTTCGGCAGCTTGAGCGTGAAGGGCGTCTTCGCTCCGTGGGCGGGGATGGTGCCGCGTGCCATTTGATTCCCCTCGAAAGAAAAGACGAGCGGCAGGGGCATGAACCAATCTTCGGGCACGTTCTCCTGCGTGACGTTGCCCGTCAGCAAGACCGACCCGTCGGGCTGATCCTGAAGCTGATACTCCAACTGATACGAAGGCAATCCCGACTGATAGACCCACTGGTTGAAGAACCAGTTGAGGTCTTGCAGCCCGTACTTCTGCGCGATGGGCGTTTTGGCGAAGTGCTCGTTGGCGACGGCGCGGAAGTCGTCCGTCGAGGCGAAGTTGTCGCGGTGGCGATTGACGAAGTCGGTCATCATCGCGAAGAAGGCGTGGTCGTCGCCGTTCGCCGGGTTCGACATCAGGAAGTGGAGCATCCGCAGCACGAGCGCGCCCTTGTTATAGACGAGCGCCTGATATGCGCCGCCGGTCTTGCTGGTGCTGAGCCGGTGACCGAGGATGATGGGTCCGACATCGTTGAGTCGCCCTTTGCCCACGCCCGTGTACGTCTCCGGCGGGGCTTTGAGCGACCGCCGCATGTCGCGGATCAGATCGCCGCGCGCGTCTGCGCTCTCCCGGATGCCGGTGTAGAGCACGCCGGAGTATTCGGCGAAACCCTCGCTCAGCCACTGATCGCGATAGGAGCGCCAAGAGACCATGTCGCCCCACCACTGGTGCGCCGTCTCGTGCGCGATGAAGACGTAAGTGTATTTGCTGGCGCGGTCGGTCGGCGGGATCATGAGCAGGGTCGGGAAGCCCTGCCCGTAGCCGAACGGGTGAAACGCCGCGCCGAAAACCGGATAAGGGTATTTGCCGAAGAGCACGCTGAAGTAGCGCAGAGAGTTATCCAACTCGGCGAGGATGAAGTCTTCCTTGATGGGGAGGTACGCGCCGGGCAGCGAGTTGAACTCCAGAGGGATCGGCTCGCCGCCCTTGTCCCACTTCACCGTCTGCGCGTGACGCTCGAAGGGTCCGAGCGCGAAGGTCACGAGCGGGGCGGGGTGCGTCATGCGGTACTTCGTCACGATCAGGTCTTTGTTCTCCGGGTCGGGCTCTTCGCTCAGGCGCTCGCCGATGCTGGCGACGCGGTAGCGCTTGCGGTGGTGGAAGGTGAGATCGAAGGTGGCGCGATCGAGGTAGCCGTGCCGCGGATACCAGTCGGTGGTCGAGACAGGGTAGTAGCAGTCCGGGATGATGTCGGGGTCCATGATGAAGTCGCCTTCAAACTGAAAGTCGAGTTCCAGTTTCTCGCCGACCTGCGCGGCACGCGGCAGAAACACCGTCAGCCCGCCTTCCCAGTCTTCCTGCACCGCGCTTAAGTCCGTCGCGCCCATGCGCGCGGACTTTAGTCGCATCTGCTTCTTCAACCTCATGCTGTCCTGCTCGATGAGCGACTCCCCGATCTGAAATGCGACGGCGCGCAGGTTCGGGTAGAGCACCTGCGCCGAGACGCGCGCGTCGAGCTTGAGCTGGCTCGTGGGGTCGCGCAAATCCAAGTCCATTTTGTAGTCGCTGATGTCGATGAGATTATGCACGTCCGAGTATTCAACCGTCCGGCGCTGGTAATCTTCGAGCGCGTAGAACGCCATCCAGACGTTGTTGCCGTAGAGCTGACCTTGATAGGAGTAGATCAAGCCCTTCTCGCCGCCGTTAAGATCGAAGTTGGCGACGGGGATGCGGTTTTGATGATCGAGCAGGAGGTTGAAATTCTCGCGCTTGCCGCCCGTGAAGTTGGCGAAGAAGAAGCCGGGCTTTTCGGCGTTGATGATTGAGAGCGCGAGGCGGGCTGAGAGGTTCGCCCCCGTCTCCTTGATCATCCGCGTGTCAGACTCGGATATGAGCTTCTGCACGCGCTCGTTGGCGGCAGCGCCTGCCTGCCGATTCTGCCCGATGAGATCGAAAGTGTCGTCGCTAAACCTGAGCACGGCGGTCTTGAAGTCTGATTGGATGACATCTGTGCCCAGCAGACGGCGGACGTTCTCCTGCTCGAACTTGCTCGGCGGCACTTCGGCGCGAAACGTCCCCTGCCCCATGAAGACCGCGCCGGTCACGTGCCCCGCCACCGGCGCGGTGAAATAGAACGTGCCGTCGAACGTCATCTCGGCGCGGTCGCGCTTGAGCGTGAGTCCCTTCACTTCCGCCGCCCCGCCCGTGAGCGCAGCCGCTTTGATCTGGTCGTATATCTCTTTGCCGCTCGCCGGGAGACTTTCCTGCGCCGACGCGCGAGACGCGGCGAACAGCATCGCCGGTAAGAGCAGGAGCAGCAGCGGGAGGCGTTGACTGACGAAGCGCGGGATGAGTGTCAGCATAGTGACTCGCTTTCAGTGTCGTGTGGTCGGGGTCAGGCGAAAACGGGGGAGATGTGCCCGCGCGCGGCGCGTCGGGCGGGGAGATATTATGTGAAAGCGCGGGCGCGTGTAAACACGCTCTGACGAAGCTGATTTCTTCCCGGCGGCAATGGCTCGCCGCGTCGACTCACGCTGTCTCGCGCTCCGCTTCTGCGTAAATGCGCTCGATCACGTCGCGGTATTTTTCGTCCACGACGCGGCGTTTGACCTTGAGCGTCGGGGTGAGTTCGCCGCCCTCGACCGTCAGCTCGCACGGGAGCAGCGCGATGCGCTTGACGCGCTCGTAGCGTGAGAGTTCGGCGCACTGCGTTTCAATCTGCCGCTCGATGAGATCGCGTATGCGCTCGCTGCGGCAGAATTCTTCCGGCGTGCTCGCCTCGATGCCTTTGTAGGCGGCGTAGGCGCGAAGCTCCGTCCAGTTCGGGACGATAAGTGCGGCGGGGAACTTGCGCGCGTTGCCGACGAGCACGACTTGGTTGACGAAGCGCGAGCGCTTGATGCACTGCTCGACGACCTGCGGCGCGATGTACTTGCCGCCCGAAGTCTTGAGCAACTCCTTCTTGCGATCCGTGATGCGTAGATTCCCTTTCGAGTCGAACTCGCCGATGTCGCCCGTCTTGAACCAGCCGTCCTCTGTGAAGACGGCGCGCGTCTCTGCGGGCTTGTTGTAGTAGCCGCGCATGACGTTTGGACCGCGCACCTCGATCTCTCCGTCCGGCGCGATCCTCACGCCGACATCCTTGATCGGCTTGCCGACCGTGCCGACGCGGTTCTCCTCCAGATTGCCCGCCGCGATGACGGGCGAAGTTTCGGTGAGCCCGTAGCCCTGCACGATGGGCAGCCCCGCGCCGAGGAAGGTGTAGCCCAACTCTTCCGGCAGCGCCGCACCGCCTGAGACGAACAGCCGCATCCGACCGCCCACGCCCGCGCGCCACTTGCTAAAAACTAACCAGTCCGCGATGTCATGCTTAAGTTCGAGGAGCGGCGGGACGGTCTCGCGCTCGACTTTGAACCGCGCCCAACGCTTCGCCACTTCAATCGCCCACGCGAGTATGTTCGCGCTCAATTTGCCCTTCGCCGCCGCGTGCTCCTTGATGCGCGCCAGAATCTTCTCGAACAGGCGCGGCACGCAGAGCATCACGGTCGGTCGCACCTCGCGCATGTTGTCGCCGATTGACTCGATGGACTCGGCGAAATAGACGCTCATGCCGTGATGCACGTACATATACATCCCCAGACGCTCGAAGACGTGCGAGAGCGGGAGCACAGAGAGAACTACGTCCGTCTCCGAAAACGCGAGATGACCGGAGCTATCAATCAAATTCGTCGTGAGGTTCGACTGCGTGAGCATCACCCCTTTGGGCTCGCCCGTCGTCCCCGAAGTGTAGATGATCGTCGCGAGGTCTTTGGGTCGCACCTTTGCGGCAAGCTCATCAATCAAGCCGGGCTCGGCGCGCATGAGTTCGCGCCCTCGCGCGATCAAATCATCGAGCGTCAACACCTCGCCCGCGCCCTGTGTGTCCGAGCCGTCGAAGAAGATGACGTGTCGAAGCGCAGGCGCTTCGCCGAGCACACCAGCGATGCGGTCAAACGCCGCGCGGTGCTGGACGAAGAGGGCGCGCGCGCCGGAGTCATTCAGGATATAGCCGACCTGCGCGGGAGCCTGCGTCGGGTAGATGGGCACGTCAACCACTCCGGCGAGCTGGCAGCCCGCGTCGGCGAGCACCCATTCGGGCTTGCTCTCAGAGAGAATAGCGACGCGCTCGCCGCGCCTTAGCCCTAGCGCGTAGAGACCGAGACCGATTGCGCGCGCGCGCTCGATCATCTCTGCGGAAGAGATCGCGCGCCATGCGCCGTCCTGTTTGTAGTTGAGTGCGTCGGGCTTCGGGTGGACGCTCGCCGCGCGCGTGAAGACTTCGGGCAGCGTCGTCGGCTCGCCCGCGTCGAGCGGGACGCGCGCGGGAGGCGCGGGCGCGACGAAAGGGGCGGGAGCCGCCGCGAGTGGCGGCGTGGAAGCAGACGCGCGCATCGTCGCTGAGTCTGCGGCGTGCGCTGTCGCGTGCGTCGTGGCGTGCGTCGTGTCGGGGGCGTCGGTCATCTCTGGCAGACTCCATCGAGGATGATGTCGAGGGCTGTATCGGCGAGCGGCG
>JAVXVR010000615.1:0-4017 GCA_032230165.1 Acidobacteriota bacterium
CAAGTCGCGCGGCGTGGAGGTCGAGTCTCTGCCCAACACGCACTTCCTGCCACCGGTCGCGTACGACGAGCTGCCGCGCTACGCCGCAGGCTTCGACGTGTGCGTGCAGCCGTGGGAGACCGAGCGCGCGTTCACTTCTTACGGCTCCGCGATCAAGGTGCGCGAGTACCTTGCCACGGGCAAGCCCGTCGTCATCGCGCCGCTGCCCGAATACGAACCGATGCGCGACGTGCTGCGCATCGCGCGCAGCCGCGAAGATTTTTTCCGGCTCGTCGAAGACGCGCTCAATGAAGACGACCCGGAAGCCGCGCGCCGTCGTCAGGCTTCGGTCAAAGAGGGAACCTGGGACGCGCGTGCCGAGTGGGTGAGTGGATTGATTGAAGAGGCGCTGGCGAAGCGGCATAATCCCTGAGCCTTGCGTCTAGGTGCGAGGTCAGTACCGCCTGCGGTAGCGGGCGGGTCTCACTCGCGCCAGCACCCGCTCGCTACCGCAGGCGGTAATGACCTGTTAGCTCAGATGAAACAGCTCCTGCAAAATTTGAAGAACGGCGAGGGCACGGTCGCCGAAGTGCCCGCGCCCGTCGCGCAACGGGGTCGCGTCGTCGTGCGCACCGCCGCGTCGCTCGTCAGCGCGGGGACGGAGCGCGCGGTCGTCGAGCTTGGTCGCAAGAGCCTCGTCGGCAAAGCGAGAGAGCGACCCGATCTCGTCCGCAAGGTCGTCGAGAAGGTGAAGTCGGAAGGGCTCTTCAACACGCTCGGCGCGGTGCGCGAGAAGCTGGATGAATCGCACGCGCTTGGCTACAGCGCGGCGGGCGTTGTCACGGAAGTCGGTGAAGGCGTGACCGAGTTTCGCGCGGGCGACCGCGTGGCTTGCGCCGGGACGGGTTACGCGACGCACGCGGAAGTCTTGAGCGTGCCGAAAAATCTGTGCGTGCGTCTGCCTGATGCCGTGGATTTTGAGGCGGGCGCGTTCGCGACGGTCGGCGCAATCGCCTTGCAGGGCGTGCGTCTAGCTGAGCCGACCTTTGGCGAGTCGGTCGTCGTTGTGGGCTTAGGTCTCATCGGGCAGCTCACGGCGCAGCTTCTTCGCGCGAACGGCTGTCGCGTCTTCGGCATTGACCTCGATGCAGCAAAAGTCGAACTCGCCAGGCGACTCGGTGCGGACGACGGCGCGGTCTCAAACGACGAAGCGCGTCGTGCCGTCGAATCGTGGACGCGCGGGCGCGGCGCGGACGCTGTCGTGCTCACGGCGGCGACGCAGTCGAGCGAGCCGGTCGCGCTCGCGGGCGAGATTTCCAGACTCAAGGGGCGCGTCGTCGCCGTCGGCGCGGTCGGCATGGATGTGCCGCGCGACGTTTATTTCGCGCGCGAGTTAACACTGAAGGTCTCGATGTCCTACGGACCCGGTCGCTACGATGCGCAGTACGAAGAGCGCGGGCACGACTACCCTCTGCCTTACGTGCGCTGGACTGAAGGGCGCAACCTTGAAGCATTCCTCGATGCGGTCGCTTCAGGTCGCGTCAACGTCGCGCCGCTCGTCACGCACCGCTTCGCGATTGAAGAGGGCGAGCGCGCCTACAAGTTGATTGCAGGCGACACACATGAACCCTACCTCGGCGTGCTTTTGACTTACGACACCGAGCGCGAGCTGTCGAAGACGATTGACCGGCGACGCGACCCACACGCGGGAGATGAGGCGGCGGGCGCGCGAGACGATCAACGCGCGTCGCGCGTGCGCGTCGGGCTCGTCGGCGCGGGGGCATACGCGCGCGCGGTGTTGCTGCCGCAACTGAAGGCGGCGGGCGCGGAGTTTCGCACAATCGCGACGGCGACGGGCGTGACGGCGCGCGACGCGGGCGAGCGTTACGACTTCGCCGCGCTCGCCTCCGGCGCGGACGCCGTGATCGAAGACCCTTCGGTGAACCTCGTCGTCATCGCCACGCGCCACGACTCGCACGCCGAACTCGCCCGCCGCGCACTCGACGCCGGCAAGCACGTCTTCGTCGAAAAACCGCTCGCGCTGAATGACGAAGAATTAGACACCGTGCTCGAAGCCGCGTCGCGCGCGCGCGGAACTTTGACGGTCGGCTTCAACCGGCGCTTCTCGCCGCACGCCGTCGCCGTGCGTGAGTTCTTCGCTGGTAGGCGCGAGGAGCCGCTCTCGATCCTCTACCGCGTCAACGCGGGTCGCATACCACGCGAGCACTGGACGCAAAACGCGCAAGAGGGTGGAGGGCGCATCGTCGGCGAAGTCTGTCACTTCGTCGATCTCATGCAGTTCTGGACGAATGCCGCGCCCGTCAGCGTCTTCGCCGAATCCGTTAGAAGCGCGAACGGCGAGACGCTCGATCAAGATTCGGTCTTCGTCACCCTGCGCTTCGCCGACGGCTCTCATGCTTGCGTCGCCTACCTCGCCGAGGGCGACCGCGCGCTGGCGAAAGAGCGCGTCGAGATTTTCGGCGCGGGTCGCTCGTTCGTCATCGAAGACTTTCGCGCCGCCGTCTCTTACCGCAACGGGCGCGAGGAGAAGTCGCACCTGCGCGCGGCGGACAAAGGACAGGCGCAGGAGGTGCGCGCCGTCTGCGCGGTCATCACTGAAGGCGCGCCCCCGCCGATCCCGCTCGCGGAACTCGCCGCCACGACGCGCGCCACCTTCCGCATTCTCGACTCGCTGCGCACAGGGCAGCCCGTGGAAATTCAATAGCGTCTGTTGGCGCGTCGCTGCCTTACGTCTTCGACAGTTTCTGCCACAACGCGCCGCCGAGTCGCGTGAGCGCGACGGCTGCGAGCGCGAAGAGGGAAAAATTGAGGGCGAGCGTGTAGCGGTATTCGGTGTGGAAGACGGATTGGAAGCAGAGGTAGTAAGCGGGCACGGCGAGGAGCAGTGCGAGCGTGCGTCTGTCGCGCGAGCGCGCGAGCAGGAACGCGCCGACGATGGCGAGCGGGAGAAAGAGCGCGGTGATGAAGAGTCTCTGGAGTAAGCCGACGCCCGTCGCATCCGAGACACGGCGCGCTCGCTCCATTCGTAGCATCGAAGCGGCGCGTCGCAACATGACGGAGGCAAACCAGACGGGGTGCGCGCCGATGACACGAAGCCCGCGCGCAAGTCTTTGTCGCTCGCGCGCGATGCCATCCGCGCCGAGCAGCGTCTCGTTGTAGTCGGGACGGCTGGCGGCGCGAGCCTCCTGTCGCATGATCTCTATGTCGGTCGCGGGGATACCGAAGCGCGCGTCCGGGTCGTAGTCGCCGATGCCTTCGAGCAAGGTCTGCCCCGCGCCGAGCGAGACGGGGACGAAGGCACGGAAGACGACGGCGTTTCTCACAGTCAACACGCCGACGACTACAACCGCACCCGCGACGAGCGACGCCGCGAGTCGTAGGCGACGCGCGCGCGCCTCAGTGAAGAAGGTAAAGAAGATGAAGACGGCGACGAGCGGCGCGAGCAGCAAGGCGTTGGCTCTTAGCCAGCATGAGACACCGATGAGCGCGCCCGCGAGGAACATCGAAGCGAATGGCGGTCGCGTCTTCGCCCGTGCGTGCGACGTTGCGCGCGCGATGAGATAGACGGCGCAGAGGATAGGTAGCGCGGCGAGCGAGTCGGGCAGGAGCAGCACGGAGTTCCACGCGAGCTGCGGCGAGACGGCGGCGAGGAGTCCGGCGACGAGCGCAGTCGAAACGCTCAGCAGCTCCGCGACGATGAGGCAGAGAAGCACGCAGGCGAGCGCGTCGCAGAAGATTTGAAAGAGTTGAACGCGCAGGTCGGACTCGCCGCCGCGGAGTTTGAAGATGAGCGCGAGCAGGACGGGGTAGCCGGGTGGGTGTCCGAGCGAGTCGGGAGTGGCGAGCGGCGACATGCGGCTGAAGAGTGAACTGATGCCGCCTTCGAGCAGAAACCGCGCGTCGCGCTTGTAGCCTGCGGTCACGACCGTTTGGACTTTGCCGACCTCTGCGCGCGTCTCGTGCCACGTCAGAAGACGGACGCCGCAGGCGACGATGAAGACGGCGAGACACGCGACG
>JAVXVR010000084.1:0-3314 GCA_032230165.1 Acidobacteriota bacterium
GCAAGACCAACAGCAACAGGATGTAGGATGCAGCTCTAGCATCCTTCATCCTTTTGCTTTTGGTCTTAAACTTTTCTCTTGACCTGCGACCCATTCTCGCGTTTGATCACTCTCGCTCTTGTAACTCTCACGCGGAGCGACCCTCACCTTTATGCTCTTCCGCACACAGTCCGCCGCCGTCTATGGCATCGACGCAGACCTCGTCGATGTCGAAGTTGATCTCACGCCCGCCCGCAACGAAGTTGACACTTCGCCGCCCGTGACCATCGTCGGTCTGCCCGACGCCGCAGTCCGTGAGTCGCGCGAGCGCATCCGCGCCGCCATCAACAACAGCGGCTTCTTCTTCCCGTTCCACAAGACGACGATCAACCTCGCGCCCGCAGATGTGCGTAAAGAGGGCGCGAGCTTCGATCTCCCCATCGCGCTCGGCATCCTCGGCGCGAACGGCGATCTCGGCGAGACGGAAAACTTAACGGACGCGCTCACGGTCGGCGAACTCTCGCTCGACGGACGCGTGCGCGCGATCAAGGGCGCGCTGCCCGTTGCCATCCGCGCGCGAGACGCGGGGATCAAGTTCCTGCTGCTGCCAGAAGCGAACGCGACCGAGGCGGCGGTCGTCGCGGGCGTGGACGTGTACGGCGTCGCAGACCTGCGCGGCGCGGTCGAGCTTGTCACGGCGCTGGCGCGCGGCGAGCGACCCGCGCCCGTTAAGGTTGATCCGTCGCAGCTCGTTTCCTCGCAGGGTCATTACGGCGTTGACTTCCGCGAGGTGCGCGGTCAACTCGCCGCCAAGCGCGCGCTCGAAGTGGCGTCCGCAGGCGCGCACAACATTCTTTTGATTGGGCCCCCCGGATCAGGGAAGACCATGCTCGCCAAGCGTCTGCCGACGATCTTGCCGCCGCTCGAATTTGAAGCCGCGCTCGAACTCACAAAGATTCACTCAGTCGCGGGACTCACCGGGCGCAGCGGTCTCGTCACTGAGCGACCGTTTCGCTCGCCGCACCACACGATCAGCGACGCCGGGTTAATCGGCGGCGGGGCAGTCCCTCGACCCGGCGAAGTAAGCCTCGCGCACCACGGCGTGCTGTTCTTGGACGAGCTGCCGGAGTTTGACCGAAGCGTGCTCGAAGTTTTGCGCCAGCCGCTCGAAGACAACCGGGTGACGATCAGCCGCGCCGCGATGTCTCTGACGTTTCCCGCGTCGTTCATGTTGGCGGCTGCCATGAACCCGTGTCCCTGTGGTTTCTGGAACGATCCAACTAGAGAGTGTCGCTGCACGCCTTTGCAGATTCAGCGCTACGTCGGTCGCATTTCTGGTCCACTCCTCGACCGCATAGACATACACGTGGACGTGCCCGCCGTGCGCTTCAAAGAGATCGCGGGCGAGGGCGCGCCCACCGAAAGCTCTGAGGAGATTCGCGTGCGGGTGGCAGCGGCGCGTGAGCGGCAGTCGGAGCGGTTTCGCGGCGAGGGGATTTTCTCGAACGCGCAGATGTCGCCGCGCCAGATTCGTCGCTACTGCAAGATCGACGCCGAGTGCGAACGCCTGTTGGAGTCGGCGATGGCGCGCCTTGGCTTGTCAGCCCGCGCCTACGACCGTATCCTGAAGGTGAGCCGCACCACCGCAGACCTCGAAGCTTCGGAGGCGATTCGTCCGGCGCACGTCGCGGAGGCGGTCGGCTACCGCTCGCTCGACCGTACCTACTGGACGTGAGTTTTGCTGCCCGAACCCCTTCGCGTCCGTGTCGCGCCAGAGCGGAACACGGAGTCGGCTTCGACTACTAAAAAATTTCCAAGCTCAGACATAGACGTGAAGGAGTGATCAGTATGCGTTCTTTTAACTTCCGAGTCGTCGGCGCTGGTGCGCTCGCGTGTGCGCTCGCGCTGTCGGCGCTCGGGCAGAATCGCGGGTTCGACAAATCGCGCATGGACGAGACCGCCAACGCCTGCACGGACTTTTACCAATTCGCCAACGGCAACTGGATGAAGGCGACCGAAATCCCTGCGGCATACCCTTCGTGGGGGAGCTTCAACATCCTCGCCGAGAATAATCGCAAGACGCTGCACGACATCCTCGAAGAGTCTGCAAAGAACGACAAGGCGAAGGCAGGCTCGAACGAGCAGAAGGTCGGCGACTTCTACGCCACCTGCATGGACGAGCCGAAGCGCGAGGCTGACGGCGCGAAGCCCATCGCGCCATATCTTGCGCGCATAGACCGTGTCAAGAACCTGAAAGACCTCGAAGGCGAGATCGCTCACCTGCACCGCGCACAGTTTCCCGCGCTCTTCGGCTTCGGCTCCGGCGGCGACTTCAAGAACAGCTCGATGAACATCGGCAACGCCGGTCAGGGCGGGCTCTCGCTGCCGAACAAGGACTATTACACGAAGACCGACGCGGATTCCATCAAGATGCGCGAGGCGTTCACACAGCACGTCGCGGCGATGTTCCAACTCCTCGGCGACGCGCCCGAACAGGCGACGAAGAACGCGCAGACCGTGATGGCAATTGAGATGCGGCTCGCGCAGAACTCGCGCGGTCCGGTCGAGCTGCGCGACCCGACGACGCAGTACCACATGCTCTCGACCACAGACCTCGATCACCTGACGCCGCACTTCTCCTGGGGCGACTACTTCGCCGCCGTCGGTCTGCCGCGCGAGATGCGGATCAACATGGCGCACCCGGAGTTCTTCGCGGCGACGGACAAAATGCTCGCGGACGTGCCGCTCGCCGACTGGAAGACCTACCTGCGCTGGAGCGTCGTCAACGCCGCCGCCTCCGGTCTCTCGTCGAAGTTCGAGACAGAGGATTTTAACTTCTACGGCAAGACGCTTCAGGGTCGGCAGGAACAGTACCCGCGCTGGCGTCGCTGCGTCTCATCCGCCGACAACAATCTCGGCGAAGCGTTAGGGCAGGTTTACGTCACGCGCGCCTTCACGCCCGAGGCGAAGCGGCGGATGCAGACGATGGTCAACAACCTGATCGATGCCTTCCACGAACGTCTGACGAAGGTCGACTGGATGAGCGACGAGACACGCCGCGCGGCAATCGCCAAGCTCGCCGCCTTCAAGCAGAAGATCGGCTACCCCGACAAGTGGATCGACTACTCTTCGCTCAACATCTCGCGCGACTCCTACGCCGCGAACTTGATCCGCGCGAGCGAGTTCGCGCAGCGCCGCGACTACGCGAAGATCGGCAAGCCCATTGACCCGACCGAGTGGGGCATGACGCCGCCCACGGTCAATGCCTACAACAACACGCAGCGCAACGAGATCGTCTTTCCCGCAGGCATCCTTCAGCCGCCGTTCTTTAACCC
>JAVXVR010000180.1:0-7604 GCA_032230165.1 Acidobacteriota bacterium
GCGACCTGCGCGGCATCTTCACCAAGCACTGCGCGGACGATCTCGGCGGCGCGCGCGCCCTGCACGGAGAGCGCGATTGTCTCGCCGGTCAAGTCTCTGACTTTGAAATCTCCGGCGAGCGTGAAGCGTTCGAGATTTTTGAGGACGGTGGCGTGCGTCGCCGGTTCGGTATCAAAGAGAAACGTCTCGTCGTCGCCGCGACGGACGACGCGCGCGAAGGCGAGCAGACGCCCCTGCGGGTTCGGGAACGCGGCGAGCATCGAAGCGCCGGGCGCAAGCGTTTTCACATCGTTCGTGATGAGACCGTTTAAGAACTGCACGGCTTCCCTACCGCTCACCTCGATGCGCCCGCGCGCGGACGAGTCAATCAGTCCCGCGCCGTCGCCGCGCACGGCTTCGTACTCAGCCGCCGCGCCGCCGTAGGCAACGGGTACAAGCCACCCGTCGCGTTGCGCGAGCGTCGCGCCCGCGCGCAGGTGCACGTCTTCGAGCGGAAGGCGGCGCGGCGCGACTTGTTCGATTGCTTCGCTCATCTCGTGCCGGAAAAACTTTTGCGGCGCATCGCACGCCCTACCGCGCGGTAGTCGCGAAGTTGCGCGTCTTCGCGCCGGTGTGAGGCGAGCACCTGCGGGCTCGGATGATAGAGCGGCACAAGCCAACGCCCGTCCCAACTAACTATCTGCCCCGCAAACTCCTTCAGTGTGAACTCATGGTAGGCGACCGAGCGCAGCGCATCAAGCGCGACCGCGCCGAGCGTGACGACGACGCGAGGATCGACGAGCGCGATCTGTCGGCGCAGGAAATCGGAGCAGTTCCTGATCTCCGCGCGCGCAGGCTTGCGGTTCGCGCCCGACTCCTTTCGCGGGTTGCAGAGCGCGGCGTTCGTGATGAAGATGCGCGAGCGCGCGAGCTTGATCGAGTCGAGGTAGCGCGCGAAGTTGCGCCCCGACTGGTCGCCCGAAAAAGGGACGCGCGTGCGGTCGCCGCCCTGCCTGCCCGGAGCTTCGCCGACGAACATCACGCGCGCCCCGACATCGCCGTTAAGCTCGCTCAAGACCGCCGTGCGCCCGCACATCGCCACGCAGCGACGGCACACGGCGGCTTCCGCGGCGAGCGCGGCGAAGATTTCGCGCTTCTCAAGGCTCACTTCGTGATCGTGATCGTGCGCTCGGTCGAGTTGTAGCCGCCGTTCTCGACGACGTTGCCGCTCTTGTCAACGAGTTCGAGCTTCACTTTGTGCGTGCCCGCCGTCCAGCCTGTGAGCCAAATGGGCGACCACTTGTCTATGAACTTCGCCTCGCCGCCGTCAACCGTGTAGCGCACGCGGTAGTCGCCGCCGTCGCCTTGCAGCTTCGCGCCCGTCAGCCAGAAGTCGATCATCACGGCGTCGGCGTCCGCGCCCTTGTACTCGCCTTTGGGTCGGCTGTAGGTGAGCAAGGGTTTCGTGCGATCAACGTCGCCCGCTTGGCTCGCGGGCATGTCTTTGCCTTCGGGCGGCGCGGGGGCGTTCGTGTTCGCGGCATTCATGTTCGCCGTGTTCGCGTTCGCGGCGTTTGCATTCTTGACGGGCGAGATAACCTTCGGCACGTTCGCGTTCGACGCGTTCTTGTTGTCAGCCATCGTCTGACCCGTGGCGGTCGTCGTCGGCTTCGACGCGTCGCCACCGCCCTTGACGGTGAAGGCGACCATCTGGAACGAGCCGTCGTTTTTGTAAGACTCGTGCCAAGGGCGCGAGGCGAAGACCCTCAGCGTGTGCTTGCCCTCCGTCACGTTGCGCAGCTCGAAGGGCTCGCCGAGGTTGTAGTAAGCCTCGTAAGGCTGATTGTCGAGGATGACGTGGATGTGGTTGCCCATGCCGGTCGCGGGGTCTTTGTGCGGCTGGTAGCCTTTGAGATCGCCTGCGAGCGCGAGTTGGACTTTGACGGTCGAGCCCGCGACGGTCGCGCCCTCGCGCGGGGCGACGAAGCGTAAGGTAGGCTTCGCCTCGTCCTGCTCGCCGCGCGCGCTCATCATGTCTTTGATCTTCTGCGGGCGCTCGACCTCGCTCAAGACTTGCGGCGGTGTGGCGGTCGTCGGCGGCGCGACGTTGGTTGTCGCGGTCGTGTTCGAGTTGGCGTTATCTGTGGTCGTGCAAGCCGCGACGAGCGCGGCGAGGGCGCACAGGGACGCGAGTGCGAAGAGACGTGGAGAGAATTTCATCGAGAGCCTCCGTTCGGGATGGTGGAAAAGGTGCAGCGGGAAGTATAAGGAAGGCAAAAGTAAAAAGGCAAAAGTGAAGACGCCGGGACATGCGTCCTGCTTACCTTCACTTTTTGCCTTTTGCCTTTTTACTTTTGCCTTACGCAGTTGCGGGGCGCGAGACGGCATCAGCTTTCAAACGCTTCTCGACCGCCGCCCAGTCGATGTTGGAGAAGAACGCTTCGATGTACTTGGGTCGGTCGGCGGGCGCGTAGTCGAGGATGAAGGCGTGCTCCCACACGTCCATCACGAGCAGGGGCACGAAGCCCGCAACGTTGCCCGTCTCGTGCAGGTTGATCCAGTGGTTCGAGAGCGCGCCGTTCGCAGGGTTCTGTGAGCAGACTGCCCAGCCTACCCCGCGCATCTTGCCGACCGAAGAGAAGTCAGCCTTCCAGATGTCGTAGCTGCCAAACGACTGCTCGGCGAGGCTATAGAACTTCGAGTTCTTATCCGGATCGACCGAGCCCTGCCGCTTCATGTTGCCGAAGTAGTATTCGTGCAAGACCATGCCGTTGTACTCAAAGCCGAGCCGTCGCGTTAGCTCGGAGTAGGCGGGCATCTCCTCCTGATCGACTTTGCCGTCGGCGAGAAATTCGGAGATTTTTTCCGTCAGCTTGTTCGTCTCTTTGACGTAGCCCTCATAGAGCTTGAAGTGCATCTCCAGAGTCTTATCCGAGATGCCGCTCAGCCCGCTCAGGTTGAACTGCTTGGGCTGGTATGTGAATTTTCCGATCATGGCTTTGCCTTTCGTTTCCGAGGTAGTTCTTGTTACTTTTCAGGCGTGCCCACAGTTTACACCCGCCGCGCCCGTGTCTTCATGGCGAATCCTTGGCATTACTGTTACGCGTAAAAAAGTCTGGAGTCTGGAGTCATGAGTCTCGAGCCATTCCGACTCAAGACTCACGACTCTAGACTCCAGACGCACGCCGTCAGGCGCGTTTAGTGCCCGAAGATGATCCAGTCGCCGTGCGAGGTCGCCATGAAGAAGAGCATCGGGAGCGAGAGCCAGGCATTGGTGCGCGAGGCGAGGAAGGCGCGGCGCGCGAACTCTGGCGGCGCGGCGGGACCCGTCCCGGCGAACGCCGCGATGATGCGCTTCTGGAGGGGCCAGATGATGCCCCAGACGTTCAAGAGCATGATCAGCCCGAGCGCGCCGCCGATGCCGATGGAGAAGGTCTTGTTCGACGCGAAGCTATCGCGCCCGACCGTCAGTTGTCCGTCGAGCCATTTGATGATGACGAACGCCATGACGATGACGAGCACCGCGACGACGACGGCGTAGAGTCGCCCGTCCTTCGTCAGTGTCGGCACCTTCATGATGATCAGGTATTCAATGACGAAGACGATGCACGGAATCAGCAGCCACACGAGGAGCACGACCCAGACATTGACGTTGCCCCCGGCGGCGTTGGCGTTAGTCACATCCGTCGAGAGGATGTACATCGCGTAGTAGGTCAAGCCGACCAGCACGGTTCCGACCGCACCCCAGCGAAAGTACCAGAGCGTGCGCGAGAGCAGGTCAGGATTGACCTTCTTTTTCGTGTCGGCGTCGAGCCCCTTCTGGAACGGGACGTTGACGAGGTTGAAGAAGTAGAGCAGCCCGATCCACGTGATGCCGAAGACGAAGTGACTCCAGCGCAGCAGGATGCGCGCGATGTCCACGCCCTTGGGCGAGTGGAACAGATCGTTTGCCCACGCGAGACCCACGGGGAGATGTGTGGTTGACTCGATCAGCATATTCCCTCCGAAAATTATCTGGTTTCGGTGTGAACTAGAAGAACTCGTTATGTGCTCGGTTGTCGCCGCGAAGATTAGCACCAAGCACGAAGCGACGCAATCGAAAGGAGAGATCATGAGGTTAGAGATCAGAGGTCAGTGAAAACCTCTTTTACTAATCACTAACCTCTGACCTCTACTCCACCGGTCTCGGTCCCGCGTCCATGCCGCGCGTGCTCACCTGATTGACGACGTGCACCTTGAGATCGTCGTGCACGTGAATCTGGCACGAGAGGCGGATGTTTTCGGCAAGCCCGGTCTCGCGCGCCAATCGCTCGCGCTCGGCGTCGCCGATCTCTCCGGGGTCGCCCGCGAGCACCTCGACGCGGCAGGTCGTGCACTTGGCGTTGCCGCCGCAGCGGTGCAGGATGTCTATGCCTGCGTCCTCAATCGCGAGTACGAGCTTGCGCCCCTCTTCAGCCTCGAACGCTTGCGTCCCCGTAGCGGTCTCCGCTTCAATCTTCGGCATGACTCCACTCCTTCTGCTCGTCAGTATTTAATTGCTTGGGTGTAGGTCTGAAGTTTACACGAAAAAAGAGAAACGCGGTACGCACGCGAAAGCGCGCCGCGCTTCCTCTCTCGAAAGAGCCGGAAGCGCGGCGCGCTCCTATGCACACAACCGCGTTCAATCGTCGGAGATCGTCTCCAGCGTCTGGTCTTTACGCCGTGAACGAGGTGCCGCAGCCGCAAGAGCCGGTCGCGTTCGGGTTCTTGAACGCGAAGCCCTGACCCATGACGCTCGTCACGTAATCGATCTCGACGCCGTTCAGATACTGCGCGCTGAACATATCGACGAAGAGGCGCACGCCGTTCGCTTCAAGGACGTGGTCGCCTTGGCGCGACTCCTCTTCGATGTTCAGGCTGTACTGGAAGCCTGAGCAGCCGCCGGGCACGACCCGCACGCGCAAGCCCGATGTCTCCGGCAAGCCTTCCTCGCTCGCCATGAACTTCTTGATCTCCGCCACCGCCGTGTCCGTGACGTTGAGCGTCACCGTCGGCATCGTCGCTGTTGACATCTAAAATTCTCCTCTCAAGCTATCAAGTCCGTTTTTAAGATGAATTTGTCCGTGGTCAGTTGTCCGTCGCCAGTTGTTCGTAGATTTTAACTGACAGATTCATTTTAACCGCTCAACTGCCGGATGACAAACAACGGACAACTGACGACGGACGACTGACAGCCTTTTATGCCCCGCTCATCACGATCTTCAACTCCGGTTTCATCGCCTCAATCGAGACCTGCCGCGCCACCTCTTCAGCCACGTGGCGGAACGCCTCAGCCTGCGGCGAGAGGGGCTGGCTCACCACAACCGGCACGCCCGCGTCTCCACCCTCGCGCACGTCTAATCCGAGCGGAATCGCGCCGAGGAAGGGCACGCTATACATCTCCGCCAATCTTTGCCCCCCACCCTCGCCGAAGATGTTGTAACGATTCCCTGTGTCGGGCGCGACGAAGTAGCTCATGTTCTCGACGATGCCTAAGATCGGCACAGCCACGGTCTCAAACATCCTCAACGCGCGCCGCACGTCTGCGACCGCCACCGCCTGCGGCGTCGTCACCAAGACCGCACCCTGCACGGGGACGAGCTGCGCGAGTGAGAGTTGCACGTCGCCCGTGCCCGGCGGCATGTCCACGATCAGATAATCCAACTCGCCCCAGAGCACGTCTTGCAGGAACTGTTTGACGAGACCGTGCAGTATGGGACCGCGCAAGATCATCGGCTCATCGCCCGGCTTCAAAAGCGCCATAGACATCAGCTTCACGCCGTGCGCCTCGACGGGCAGCAGCTTGTTGCCCGCAATCTCTGGTCGCACCCGCGACGCGCCGAGCATGAGCGGCACGTTTGGACCGTACACGTCCGCGTCCATCAACCCGACGCGCGCGCCGTCCCGCGCTAGAGAAACGGCGAGGTTCACCGCGACCGTGGACTTGCCGACGCCGCCCTTGCCCGAAGACACGGCGACGATGTTGCGCACGCCCGGCACGGTCACCTTCTCGCCAAGCCCGCGCCCTTGCGGCACGACCGCGTCCATCGTCACGCGCACCGACTCAACACCGGGAAGCGCGCGCACGACTTCCTCAGATTGCGTCTGCAACTGCTCGCGCACGGGGCACGCGGGCGTGGTTAAGACGATGCGGAAAGAAACGTCGCCGCCTTCGATCTTCAAGTCTTTGACGAAGCCGAGCGTGACGATGTCTTTGTGGAGATCGGGGTCTTGCACCCGTCTGAGCGCGTCGAGCACGCCTTGTTCTGTAATTTGTGCCATAATATTTAGGCTGAATTATAGAGGTATTCGCGAAGGACGTACAATTCGGTAAGCAATCTTTATGACTGAACCACTGAGCACGAAGATCATCCGCGCCGCCTGCCCGCACGACTGTCCAGATACCTGCGCGATGCTCGTCACGGTCGAAGACGGTCGCGCTGTCGCTGTCGCGGGCGATCCAGATCATCCTTTCACGCGCGGCTCGCTCTGCACGAAGGTCGCCAACTACCACGAGCGCACGCACAGCCCCGACCGCATTAAGACTCCTTTGCGCCGTGTGGGTAAGAAAGGTGAAGGACTGTTCGAGCAGATCACTTGGGACGATGCTCTGGACGAGATCGCGTCGCGCTACCGGTCGCTCGCCGAATCGGACGAGGGCGCAGAGACCATCATGCCCTACAGCTACTGCGGCACGATGGGGCTTGTCCAATCCGAGTCAATGGACAGGCGTTTCTTCAATCGCCTCGGCGCATCAATCCTTGATCGCACGATCTGTGCCTCGGCGGGCACGGAAGGGATGCTCTCGACCGTCGGCGCGAAGATCGGGACAGACCCAGAACACTTCGGCGACGCGCGCCTCATCATCCTCTGGGGCACGAACACGCTCTCGTCGAACGTACATCTCTGGCGTTTCGTCCTCGAAGCCAAGCACAAAGGCGCGCGCCTCATCGCCATTGACCCGCGCCGCACGCGCACCGCCGATCAATGCGACGAACACATAGCAATCTTGCCCGGCACGGACGCCGCGCTCGCGCTCGGATTCATGCACGTCATCTTCGCCGAAGGGTTAGAGGACAAGGATTACCTGGAGCGTCACACCGTCGGCGCGCAAGAGTTGCGACGGCACGTGCGCGAGTATCCACCGCAGCGCGTCGCCGAGATTTGCGGGCTCGACGCTGAAACGATTACGCGGCTCGCGCGCGAGTACGCGCAGACGCGACCAGCGGCGATTCGTTTGAATTACGGGATGCAGCGGCACGCGGGCGGCGGAATGGCTGTGCGCGCCGTGATGTGCCTGCCTGCCGTCACGGGCGCGTGGCGCGACGCAGCGGGCGGCGCGCTGCTCTCGACCTCCGGCGCATTCCCCCTCAACCACGACGCGCTCGAACGCCCCGATCTCATCCCCGTGCCACCGCCGCGCACGCTCAACATGTCCGTGCTCGGAGACGTTTTGACGAAAGTGGACGATCCGCCCGTGCGCGCGCTCTACGTCTATAACTCGAACCCTGCGGCGGTCGCGCCCGATCAAAGTAAGGTGCTCGAAGGGTTAAAGCGCGAAGACCTCTTCACCGTCGTCCACGAGCAGTTCATGACAGACACCTGCG
>JAVXVR010000235.1:0-2990 GCA_032230165.1 Acidobacteriota bacterium
GAGGACAAGAACGATCACCAGACCGTTATCGTCATCGGCAACGTGCGTACAGGGCTCTGGAAGAAAGCCTTCGGCATGGCGAAGTCCGAGGAGCTGATCGAGATCGTCCGCACCGTGCTCAGCGACAAAGGCGACGGCGCGGAGAAATAGGGCGGATGCCGTCACACAATCCGACAGACGCTCCCCGCCTCGTCGCCGCGCTGGCGCTCATCATCGCCGCGTGCCTTGCGACGACGCTCGCACCGCCGAGAGCGACGGCGCAGCAGTCCACGACAGCGCAGCCATCCGCGCCGACGCAATCTCAGTCGCCTCTGCGCGACGCGCCGCTCACACCGCAGGAGCGACGCGGCAAGGCGCTCTACCTGCGCGGCGAGAGTCCTTCCGGTCATGAGATAGTTGCCATCATCGGCGAGATCGACGTGCCCGCCTCGACGGTGACTTGCGGCGGATGCCACGGCTTCAAGGGCGAAGGGAAGACCGAGGGCGGCGTCACGGCGGGCAACCTCCAGTGGTCGAACCTCACGAAACCTTACGGGCACACGCACCCTTCCGGAAGACAACACGGTGCGTTCGACGAGATGTCTTTCGTCCGCGCGGTGACGGGCGGCGTCGACCCACGAGGGAACACGCTTCAGGTCGCCATGCCGCGCTACAGGATGTCAGCCGAGGACATGGCTGATCTCGTCGCGTATCTGAAGCGCATCGAGACCGATCGCGATCCGGGATTGACCGACACGACAATTGGCGTCGGGCTGCTCGTCCCCGCGAAGGGCGCACTTGGCGAGACAGGGCAGGCGATCCGAGCCGTGACCGCAGCCTACTTCGAGGAGATCAATCGTCAGGGCGGCATCTACAATCGCAAGCTTGAACTGAAAGTTGCCGAGACGGGCGACAATCCATCTGCTACGTCAGCGAACCTCGAACGACTCGTCGCGGGCGGACAAGTCTTCGCGCTGGCGAATATCTTCACCGCCGGAGCGGACGTTGAGATCGCCGCGCTCGCGCAGAAGCAAGAAGTCCCCCTCGTCGGTGCGATCACGCTCACGCCGCAAACCGCGACGCCCATCAACCGGCAGGTCTTCTACCTGCTGCCCGGCGTGGCGGATCAAGCACGCGCCCTCGCCGCCTACGCCGCGCAAAAGTCGAACGACAAGACCGTGCGCGCGGCAATCGTCAGCGCGGACGACAGTCTTTCGCAGCTCGCTGCGTCGTCGGTCGAGGAGCAAATTAAGAGTGTGGGGCGGGCTGCGCCTGTGCGAAGCGTCTTGCCGCAACTTCAGGGCGGGCTGGCGGCGACGGTCGCAGACTTGAAGGGGAAAGGCGTGCAGGCTGTTTTCTTCTTCGGCGCGGGCGCGGCGGCTTCGGGACTTCTCGTCGAGGCGGAGAAGGCTGGATGGCTGCCTCAAGTCTATCTGCTCGGCGCGATGACGGGCAGCGATATATTGAACGCGCCCGCGGGCTTCAAGGAAAAAATCTTTCTCGCGTTCCCGACCGTTCCGACCGACATCACGCGCGAGGGCGAAAGCAACTTCCGGGCGCTAGCACAGAAGTATCAACTACCGTCGGGCCACGTCGCGGCGCAACTCTCGGCGTATGCCGCCGCGCAACTTCTCGTCGAAGGGTTGAAGCGCGCCGGTCAAGACCTATCGCGGGAGAAGCTCATCACGTCGCTCGAAGGTCTCTACGAATACAACACCGGACTCACACCGCCGCTCAGCTACGGACCCAACCGTCGCGTCGGCGCGCACGGCGCGCACATCGTCACCGTTGATGTGGAGAAGAAGCAGTATGTCGCGACTGGCGCGTGGGTGAGTGCCGACCGCTGAGGCTTGTTTGCGCCTTTGCGCCTTTGCGTGAGAACTAATCATCACGCAAAGGCGCAAAAAGTCGCCAAGAGAAAGGCACAAAGGCTCTCCACCGCGTTGCTAAGGATTAATGATCATGATGCGAAGAATGTGCTTGACGTTCGTCGTCGTGCTCTCGCTCGTTGCGGTCGTGCCGTCGAACGGCGCGCGTGCCTTCCAGAGGCGCGGCGTGAAGGCGCACAAGCAGGTCGCGCGTTACTCGTGCCCGATGCACCCGGAGTTCGTCTCGTCGAAGCCGGGCAAGTGCCCCAAGTGCGGCATGACGCTGCGCCCGGTCAAGAACGAAGACGCGAAGCGCGAGCCGCCCGCCGCGCCGACTGGCGTGATGACGGATGCCCAAGAGATCGCGCGGCTGCGCATCCCGGACGCGAGCGTGCTCGACCAGAACGGCAATCGCCTGAACTTCTACACCGATCTCGTCAAAGGTCACACGGTCGCGATCAACTTCATCTTCACGACCTGCACGACCATCTGCCCGCCGTTGACGGCGACCTTCCGCCGCGTGCAGCAGCAGCTGGGCGAGCGCGTCGGGCGCGACGTGCGCCTCATCTCCGTCTCGGTCGATCCCGTGACCGACACGCCCGAAAGGCTCGCGGCGTTCGCGTCGAAGTTTAAGGCGGACGCGGGATGGTCGTTCGTCACCGGCGACAAGCCGGAGATCGACAAATTACTCGTCGCGCTCGGCGCATCGGTCGCCGACAAAAACGATCACTCGCCGACGATCATCATCGTCAACGACGCGAATGGCAAAGCGACTCGCACCTACGGACTTGCCCCGCCCTCCCGCCTCGTCCAACTCATCACCGACGCGGCGGACGGCAAGTAGCGCGACCAGATAGCTGGCTCACCTGAAGGGCACGTCTTAAGAGATCACGAAACAAAAAAAGGGCGGAAGCGGGCGCGGATATTCCTCCGTGTCGCGCGGTAGAAGCATCTGTGCGCCAAGACACACATATGCTATGCTCTGCGATGTTATGCGCATTGTGCTCGCTCTTGCCAGGCTCACCTTCCGACAAAGTGGAGAGGCAGGGGTTCTCCTCACGACAAATGCACTGTTCCTACATTCGACCGAAGCATGAAGACTCTCCATGTCTAGTCACGTCAGACCTATTGATCCGATTGGAA
>JAVXVR010000274.1:0-3507 GCA_032230165.1 Acidobacteriota bacterium
CTACACCGGACGCAACAATAAATCCCGCCCCGCTATATAAATCTTCCTCATTATCAAGCGCATAGATAGAGACAGAAGAGGGGAAAGCCAAGCTTGCAATCTGTCGAGGTGTTAACTCAGGTTTTCGCGTTGCCCCAACTGTTTTTGCTTTACTCGGTTGGGGCTGAGAACGTGCGCGTTTAGTTTGCGCCGCCCCAGATGCAGAAACCGCTAATAGTAAAATGTAGAGAAGAAGGCGGCGCATATGTCTATAGTCAAAGAGGAGTTTCACGCTTCGTCTACCATCAGGCGTTTCTCACGATCTGCTGCGTTAGCGAGACAGGCGCGAATATCTTCTTCAGTCAGGTAGGGGAAATCTGCAAGGACTTCCTGCTGAGTCATGCCGGAGGCGAGGTATTCCAGCACGTCATAGACCATGATACGCATCCCTCTCACGCAGGGCTTGCCGCCGCGTTTGCCGGGCTCAATGGTGATGATGTTCTGGTAGTTCATGTGAGAGATAGTAAATCTCAACGCACGGTGAGACAAGCTTTTCAGAGTCGGCTACAACTCACGCCGGGTCGGTGTGAACCTGCACGCGGGAGCGCGGGATTTCCGTCTCGATGTCGCGGATGACGTGGACGGTCAGGTCGTGCGACTCCTCGAAGGTCTTCGCGCGCTCGATCTCGATGTGGAGGTCTATGAACTTGAAGGAGCCGGAGCGGCGCGTGCGTATGTCATGGACGCCGAGGACGCCCGCGCCCTTGTAGCGGTTGACGATCTCCGCCACCTTCTCGTCAACATCGGGCGGGAGTTTCTTATCCATCAACACGTCAACCGACTCGCGCGCGACCGAGAAGGCTGTGGCGAGGATGTAGATGGAGATGGCGATGGAGAAGATGGGGTCGGCGATGCGCCAGCCGAAGAAGTAAAGCACGACGAGCGCAAAGAGCGCGGCGGCGTTGGTGAAGATATCGGTCACGTAATGACTCGCGTCCGCCGCGAGCGCCGGCGAGTCGGTCTTGCGCGCGGCGCGTTTGAGTCGGAGGACGAGCAGCGTGCTCAAGACGACAGCGATGAACATGGCGGCGATGCCGATGCCTTGAGATTTCGTCTCCTGTGGGAAGATGATGCGTTTGATCGCTTCCCAGATGAGGAAGAAGCCGGAGGCGGTGATGACGAACGCCTGGAAGAGTCCGGCGAGCGATTCGGCTTTGCCGTGACCGTAGGCGTGATCCTCGTCGGGCGGGCGTGCGGCGGCGCGCACGGCGTAGAGGTTGATGATGGAGGCGAACACGTCCATCGACGAATCCAGCAGCGATGCCCAGACGCTGATCGAGCCTGTGAGAAAGCCGGTCGCGGTTTTGAGCAAGATCAAGAAAGCGGCGATGCCGATGGAGAGGCGTGCCGCGGATGACTTCACCGCGGAATCTTCGGCGTGAGCCTGCGCCGCACGGGCGCGCGTCGTTGAGAGTGATTCTTGTACCATCGTCGCGCCCGCATCTTACCAAATTTAATGGCTGAGCGCGTCGGGTCGCTCCGAGACTTCTTCCATCACGCGCGAGCGTCTGCGAATGGTGACGATGCCGACGCCCGCGAAGATGAGTAGGGATGCGACCCACACGCGCGCGCTCAAACTCTCGCCAAGGACGAGCGGCGCAAGCGCCAGCCCGATGAGCGGCTGGAGATAGACATAGACGGCGACCACACTCGGCGCGACGCGACCGAGCGCCCAGGCATTCAAGTAGTATGCGCCGACCGTCGGGACGAGCACGATGTAGATGAGCGCCAGCCAGATTTTCCAACTGACCTGGGCGAGCGGCACGCGCGTGAGGTGGAAAACTCCGAGCGGGAGCGTGACGACGCAGGCGAAGAGGAAGACCCACGTGATGACGTGCAGCGCGCCGTAGCGTCGGATCATGTCCTGCGAGAGCGCGATGTACGCGCCGTAGAAGGCGCAGTTAGCGACGAGCAGAAAATTGCCCACGTTGCGCGTGCCGGAAAAATCCGCCCTCTCCGGGTTGACGAGGTAAATTGCGCCGCAGGCTGCGATGATGACGCCGAGTGCGACGCGCGCGGAGAACTTCTCGCGCCCCAACACGACCGCGACGAGCAGCGTGAAGATCGGGATCATCGTGCCGAGCAAGGTCGCGTTAATGGCGGTCGAGAGGGCAAGTCCTTTGACGTAGAGGAGTTGATTAAGGACGACGCCGAGCAGGCTGTAGAAAGCGATGCGCGTATAGTCGGAGCGGCGCTCAAGCCAGAAGTTTTTCGCGTTGCGCCGGAGAAAGAGGAAAGCGAAGGTCGCGCCGACCACGCGCAGCGCGACGAGCCCCGTGCTCGGCAAGACTTGCAGGACGATCTTGCCGACGATGGGCCACGTCCCGAAGAAGAGCTGGACGGCGACGAGCGCAAGGTGCGGTCTCGCGCCGGGCGAAGTGTCTGGAGCGGGTGAAGACAATGTTCAGACCTTCTTGATTAAGATTTGCGCCTGAGGCAGTGCTGTGAGCTTCACGCCAACAGGAGCACGGGGTTCTCTAAAATCCGCTTGAATGTCTGAAGAAACTTCGCGCCCGTCGCGCCGTCAACCACGCGATGGTCGCAAGACATCGTGACGCGCATCATTTGTCGTACTACGACTTCGCCGTCGCGTACGACCGGCTTCACTGTTGCCGCGCCGACCGCGAGGATCGCCGCTTCGGGCGGGTTGATGACCGCCGTGAACTCGTCTATCCCGAACATGCCGAGGTTGCTGACGGAGAAGGTCGCCCCCGTGTACTCTTCGGGCTTGAGCTTACGATTGCGCGCGCGCTCCGCCAACTCGCGCACCTCCCGGCTGATAGCAGTGATTGACTTCGACTCCGCCCCGCGCACGACCGGCGTGATAAGCCCGTCCTCGATGGCGACGGCGACGCCGATGTCCGCGCGCTCATAATAGCGCACAGACTTTTCTTGAAACGAGGCGTTGACCTGCGGGTGCTGTGTGAGAGCGACCGCCACGACCTTGATGATGATGTCGTTGAGGCTGACCTTGTTCGACTCATCAAGCTCGTTGAGTTGTCGCCGCAGCTCCGACGCGCGATCCATCTCGATCTCAGTAGTTAGAAAGAAGTGTGGGACTGGTCCGATTGAAGTGACGAGCCGCCGCGCGATGGTCGCGCGCATCGTCGAGAGTGGCTCGTCGCGATAGGGCGACGCGCCCTCAATCTGCGAATGCTGTGCGGGCTGTTGCCGTGCAGGCGTAGGCTGCGGTACGCGCGCTTCGACGGCGCGCGGCTGCGTCTGCGTTTGGGTCGAGGCGTCCTTCGGCTGTGCGCCTGTCTTCATCAGCGCTTCGATGTCGCGCTTGACGATGCGCCCGCCGGGTCCGCTGCCCGCGAGCGTCTGCAAGTTGATGTTCGCCTCGGCAGCCATGCGCGCCGCGATGGGCGAGACGACGATGCGCCCACCCGCGCGCTGCCCGTTGCCCGAACCGCCTTCACCGTCGCTCTTCGCGCTCGGCGTCTGTGCAGCCTGCGCGGGTGGTTG
>JAVXVR010000294.1:0-9279 GCA_032230165.1 Acidobacteriota bacterium
GAGCGGCCGGTCTTCGTCGTCCGGCCGGAGGCGCGCGGCGACGTCACGCTTCCGGCGGGAAAGACCAGCAACGACGCCGTCGTGTGGAGCCGCACCGGGCGCGGCTCGTACATGCCGACGCCGCTCATCTACGAAGACCGCCTCTACGTCCTCTCCAATCAGGGCATCCTCGACTGCTACGATCTCAAGTCCGGCGCGGAAATTTACCGCGAGCACCTGCCGCACAAGGGCGGCGGCTTCAGCGCCTCCCCGGTCGCGGCGGACGGCAAGATTTATTTGTCGAGCGAGGACGGCGACATCTTCGTCGTCCGCGCGGGCGAGAAGTTTGCGCTGCTCGCGACCAACCCGATGAACGATCTGCTGATGGCGACGCCCGCCATCTCCGCGGGCACGATGTTCATACGCACGCAGCATCAAGTCTTCGCCATCAGCCGTTAGACGCGCGGCGCGCTCCTTAACCCGCACATTTTTTCACGCGCCTCCCCGCATCTTTGGTAGAATCGCTCTTGCCAGACCCCGCCGCCCTCACGCGCGCAACCATCACAACCCGTAAAGGAGTCCCGCCGTGCCTCAACTCAACCACACGCCGAGCCGCAAACTCTTCGTCCTCGCGCTGCTGCTTCTCACCACCCTGTCGCGCGCTAACCAACAGACGACGCAAACGCAGAGACAGACTCCGACACTGACCATTAACCGGAGCCAGAGCGCAACCATCGAACAACTCCGCGCCGACCTCGCCATGCGCTTCATGGAGCCCGCCCCTCACATGGCGCTCGCCAGATATTTCCGCGAACGCGGCGACCGCCTCGCAGCCTTCTACATCCTTGAGAGCGCGCGCCGCACACGCTTCCCGAAAGAAGAGTTTAATCAAGCCTTCGCCGCCGCGTTCGGCAGATCGCAGCCGCCGGGCGCGAGTCGCGAGGGCGAAGCCGCCTTCAACCTCGGCGCGTCGCTCCAGCGCGAGGGGAAGCTCACGCTGGCTGAAGCGCAGTTCGTCAAAGCCGCCGCATTGTCGCCTGCCTCCTCGGACATACAGGCGTGGGTCGGCAGGTTCTTCTACAAAGTCAAGAACGACAACCGCCGCGCGCTCGATTATTACCTGAACGCTTACCTGCTCGACCCTGACGCATACGAATCGGAGTTCGTCGAATCGCGCATCGCGAAGATCAACGACGAACTGGCGGTGGCTGAGTTCGCGCGGAAGCTCAAAGGCGGCGTGCCCCTCGCAAAGATCGTGGAAGACCCAAACCCCATGGTCGTCCTCTACGCGCTCGAACGCGTGACGAAAGAGTGGAAGCCTTCTTATCTCCCGACCGTGCTGGGGCTCCTGGGTCACGACGAGGATTCTGTGCGCTGGCAGGCGACCGAGGCGATTAAGCAGAACGTGGATCGCTCTTTCGACCCCGTGCTGCGCGAGCTCCTGCGCGACAGCGACTTACGCAAGCGCGGGCTCGCCGCCTACATCGCCGCGCGCCTCTGGAAGCGCGAGAGCTTCACCGTCCTTCGCGAGATGCTCAGTGAGCAGTCGCAGCTCCTGAGGTTCGACGCCATCTCCGCGCTCGTCATCGAGGGCGGGGACGAAGGACGCCAGATCGTCTTCGCACACCTGCCGCGCGAACAGAATCCGCGACTCAAGCAGATGATCGAATCAGAGATGAGTCGCGCGCCACGTCAGCCCGAATAAAAAAAGCAAGGTCATACCTAACAGGTACGCGAAGCTTCTCGAACGATCTCTACCTCACGAGGTTCACGGACGATTAAAAGCCTCCGACTCTTCTCCGCCCTGCGCGGCGGCGCACGGCATTTGCCGGGTTCGCGTTTGACAATTCAGCCCGCGGGAAATATCGTGCCCACGCGTCAAAACACTCACGCGGTTTGAACGAACCTCGCCGCACACAGTTCCCACCATCACATTGGAGAAGCACATGAACGCGGCAGGATTGAAAGTCATGATCGCCCACGTCGCCTCGACGATCGACCAACAGATGTTCTTCGACAAGCTGACGAGCGAAGGGGTCAGCGCCGCCGAGTTGAACGGCACGCGGAGCGAAGCTAACGCACTCGCCAAGGCGCTCGCCGCCACTCCCTCGGAGAAGATCGAGGCGCTCGTGACCCACTACAACGACCAGTTGGATCACGCCCTCAACAATTTTCAGGGCGGGTGGCAGATGAACCAGCTCGAGGGCTTCCGCGACGCGCAGATCATGATCGGCTTCGTCACGAGCCTCTGCAACAAGGCGGGCATCCGCACCTAGGCGCGCCCACACGGTGATGAAGCTGTCATGTCTCACCCGCCGGCTTCTCGCACGCGCTCCAGACGCGGGCGGCGCAACGGCGCGAGAACTCGCCCCACACCTCGCCCTCGGCGCGCGCGGCGAACGTCTCGCGGCTGATCTCTTGGAGCGCGCGGGCTACCGGCTCGTCGCGGCGAACTTTAAACTGCCCGTCGGGAGAAACCTACGCGGCGCGGTCGTCCATGCAGAGATCGACTTGGTGGCTTACGACGGCGCGACGCTCTGCTTCGTCGAAGTGAAGACGCGCCGCTCCGACGAGTTCGCCACGCCGGAGGCGAACGTCGATCTCCGTAAACAGCGACAGATCACACGCGCGGCGCGCGTCTATCGTCGCACGTTCGGTCTGACGGAGCAGCCGCACCGCTACGACGTGGTGAGCGTCATCCTGCCCGATGCAAGCGATGACGGCGAAGCCAAGCCGCCGCGCGCAGACTTGTTGAGAAACTTCTGGACGGACGCGAAGTTTCGCAAGCGGCGTTGGGGATGACGCTGGGAGCGCGGGCATCCTGCCCGCCGTGAGTGCGACAGCGCGAAGAAAAGAAGCGCCGTCACCCCAGATTGCCTTGTGTGACGGCGCAAACTTTTCAATCGTGCTACGCGCACGCCCAGGCTGGGCAGGATGCCCGCGCTCCCAGGTGCTACTTCTCTTCCTTCTTCGCCGCGTCGCCCGCGGCTTCGTTATGAGCGCGCGGCGGGGCGTGCTTCACGTATTTGTCGAACCAGTTGATCATCTCGTAGAGGACGTGCTCGGTCGTCTCGCGCGCAGAGTAGCCGTGCGCTTCGAGCGGGAGCATGACGAGTCGGACAGTGCCGCCGTTGCCGCGAATCGCCTGATACATGCGCTCGGACTGGATCGGGAACGTGCCCGTGTTGTCGTCCGCCTCGCCGTGCGTCATGAGCAGCGGCACTTTGATCTTGTCGGCGTACATGAAGGGCGATACGTCCAGGTACATCTTCGGCGCTTCCCAGATCGTGCGCCGCTCCGACTGGAAGCCGAAGGGCGTCAAGGTGCGGTTGTACGCGCCGCTTCTGGCGATCCCGGCGCGGAAGAGATCAGAGTGCGCGAGCAGGTTCGCCGTCATGAACGCGCCGTAAGAATGACCGCCGACGCCGACGCGGTCGCGGTCGGTGACGCCCATTGCGACCGCTTTGTCTATCGCCGCCTGCGCGCTCATGACGATCTGATCGACGTAAGTGTCGTTAACCTTTTCGGGCGTGCCGACGACGGGCATCGTCACGTTATCAAGTACGGCATAGCCTTCGAGCAGAAAGAAGAGGTGCGAGTAGCCGCTGATCGTGGTGAAGCGTTGGGTCGAGCCCGTGACCTGACTCGCCGTGTCGATGTCGTTGAACTCCAGAGGGTACGCCCAGACGACCGTGGGCAGGCGCGTGCCCTCTTTGTAGCCGGGCGGAAGATAGAGCGTGAACGAACAGGTCACGCCGTCCTTGCGCTGGTAGGTGACGAGCTGCTTCTTGATGCCGCGCAGTTGCGGCGACGGGTCGGGGAAGTTCGTCAGGGCTTTCGATGTTGAAGATAAACCCTCAGACTCGTTTACGGTCAACTGTGCCAGAGAAGCCGTCGCGGGGATTGTCCTTATAAAGTAGTTCGACGGCTCAATCGGCGTCTCGCGCCGCGTGATGAACTCGGAGCCGTCGTCCTTCAACAAAGTGATGGGTGTCTCGTAGCTCTGCGCGTCGCTGCGGAAAAGTCTCTCGGCTTTGAGCGTCTTGAGGTTGAAGCGGTCGAGGAACGGTCGGTCGCCTTCTTTCGACGCGCCCGTGCCGATGAGATAAATGTTGTCGCCGGTCTGCCAGACGGCGCGCTGACCGTTCTGGAGCACGCGCGTCAGGGGCGTTCCCGGATCGCGATAGCGATCCTGATTGTTGCGCTCCCACACCAAGCGCGGCGCTTCCGCGGGGTTGTCGGCGTTGACGAGGTAAGTGCGCTGTTTGCGCGTGTCGCGGTCGTAGTCGCTGACAAAGGCGAGTCCGCCGTGCTCGAACCACTGGAGACCGGCGAGACGTTGTTCGGTCTTGACGATCTCGGTCGGCGTGCCCGCGAACGGCGCTTTGAGCACGACGAGCCGGTCGCGGTTCGCGACCTTGTTCTTCGGGTTGCCCTCGTCTAAAGCCTCGACCCACGCGAGCGTCGCTCCTTCGGTCGGTCGCCAGCCATAGCGACGCGGTCCCACCTGTACGCCGTCAATCGGAACCATATCCTGCAAGGGCAGACTCGCGAGCTTATGCACGACGCGCCCGCGCGCGTCCCACACCTCGACCTCCTTCGGGAAATCGGAGACCGGCAGCAGGTACGAGAAAGGGCGATGCACGCGCGCGACGAGCAGGAACTGTCCGTCGGGCGAAGGTCGCGCCGTCTCGTAGATGGCGGGCTGTCCGACGTTCGTGACTTTGCCATTCGCCGCGTCAACATAAGCGAGCTGCGCCGTCGCGTAGTACTCGAACTGATCTTCGTCGTACGGATTCTTGAGCATGTCCTCGTAGGTGCGCACGGGCGCAGCCTTGCCGGAACTCTCCTGTATGGTCGGACCCACGGGCACGCCCGGCGCGGGCGCAAGCTTCTGTCGCGCCGAGGGCACGAGTTGGACGAGCAGCGTGCGGGAGTCGGGCATCCACTGCACGGCATCGCCGTAGATGGCGTTGACCATGGCGGCGCGCACTTTCGTCAAGCTGCCGCTCGCGGCGTCGCCCGTCCACAATTCAATGCCTGCGGGCGTCGTGTTCGTGAAGGCGAAGCGTTTACCGTCGGCGCTCCATTCGGGCGCGCTCGCGTGTGCACCGACGGGGAGCGTGATCTTCGTCTCCGCGCCGTCGGGGATGCGCTTGATGGTGTAGGCGACGAAGTATTGCGCGCGGTGCGGACCAGAAGTGTTGGGGTTGATGCGCAATCCAGCGAGGCGCAGCATTGGCTGCGCGAGGTCTGCGATTGAAGGGTAGCGCACGCCCGTGGCGAGCAGCATCCGGTCACGCGCGGGCGAGATGAAGGCGGTCGGCGTGACGGGCGCGTTCAGAACGTCTAAGACTTCCTGCGGCGGCTTGCGGTAGCCGCCCTGCGCGAGCGCGGCGACAGAAGCGAGGGCGAGCAGGACGAAGAGCGCTGGCGTCGAGACGCGGGTGGGCTTCACGAATCTCATCTTCAAAATCCTTTCGACTGGTTGTTAGACTTTTGCGGGACGGGAGCGAACGCTCTTCCGTGCGGCGGAAAATTAACGACTGCGCCGGGCGTTGTCAAACGAGACGCGAAGCGCCGGCGTCATCCGTCTCATTTAACCTTCGCCACAACCAGAGTGAGATCGTCGTGCTGCGGCGCGTCGCGACAGAAGGCGCGCACCTCCGCGACGACGAGCGCGTGAAGTTCCGCGGCTGAGAGGTGCACGTGCGCGGCGGCGAAGGCACGCAGGCGCTCCTCGCCGAACTCTTCGCCTTCCGGGTTCAGGGCTTCGGTCACGCCGTCCGTGAAGGCGACGAGCACGTCGCCGCGCGCGACCTTCGTGCTCGCCTGCTCGTAGGTGAAGTGCTCGAAGAGACCGATGACGGGTCCGCCCGCCGTGAGCAGTTCGACGTTGACTTCGCGCGCGGTCGTCTCCGGTCGAAGCGCGACCGCCAAGCCCTTACCCGCGCCTTCGCGCGTCAACGTTTGAAAGTTGGCTGGTTCGTTCGCGCCGCCCTCGCCGCCCTCGACGCTTTGATCGTCCGCGCGGAAGAGCATCGGCGGATTGTGACCGGCGTTGACGTAAGTCAGAAGCCCCTCTGCCGGATCGAACTGCGCGTAGAAGAAGGTGGCGTAGCTCGCCGTGCCGGATGATTTTTGCAGCAGCGCGTTCATCGAGGCGACGAGCGGCGCGAGCCGACCATTCGCTGCCTGCGCCTGACTGCGCAGTGAAGCCTGCACGATGGACATGAGCAGTGCAGCCGAGATGCCCTTCCCCGCCACGTCCGCCACCGCGACGCCGACTCTCCCGCCGCCGAGCAAAAGGAAATCGTAATAGTCGCCGCCGACGCCGCGCGCGGGCACACACGAGCCGGCGAGTTCGAGCGCGTCCGTCTCCGGCGCTTCTTCGGGGAAGATGCGCCGCTGCACTTCGGTCGCCATCTCAAGCTCGCGGCGCAGGCGTTCTTCCTCGGCGCGTCGCTCGAAGAGCCGCGCATTCTCAAGCGCGAACGCCATCTGCCCCGCGACCGCCGAGAGCATCTGCCTGTCCTCGCTCGAAAACGGCAGATCGCCGAGACGCGCACCGAGCGAGACGATGCCGAGCAGTTGATCCTTCGACGCGACGGGCAGCAGCAGCGCGGCGTCCGCCCGGCGCAAGGTCTCACCCTCGCGCCGGCGCGACTCGGACTCTGCGTTGTCTGCGGCAAGAAGCTGCCGAGTCCATGACTGCGGGTCTGCGAAATCTACTTCGAGCGGCTGCAATGATTCGCGCAGTTGTGTGACGACGAAAGAGTCGCGCGGCAGACGTAAGTCTTCGCGACTGACGATGGTGTGCCGCCCCGCTTCGAGGAAGCGCGAAGAGCACTCGCAGGCGAAGTCGCCCGTCGGCTCGTCGCGCAAAAAGACGGTCGCGTTCTCTGTCTGCAAAGCCTCCTGCACGCGCGTCCCGACGAGCGCGCACATCTCGTGCACGTCCGGCAGCGTCCGCAGCGCCTGACCGAGTTCCGAGAGAATGAGGCGCGCGTCGTAAGCCTGCCGGAAGAAACGCCGGTCGATGACGGGCGCGATGACTCTCGTGTGCAGGGCGCGCGTCGCGCTCCACACGACGATTGCCACGACGCCGGAGACGACGCCGACCGTGCGCCCCTTGAAAGTCGTGCGGCTGAAAAGCGCGTCCATCAGAAAGTACATGACGACACCAACGCTTGCCATCTCCAGGACGAATGAGCCGCGCGAGACGAAGACGTAGCGCACGCCGCGCCGGATGATGAGGCTGACGGGGATCACCTTGTGGCGCACGATGGCGTAGGCGAAAGACATCGGCACGAGCGGCAGGATGAAGCCGAGCGCGAAGTCGATCCAGCGGTTAACGGGGCGCACGTAAGCAATGAGGTTAAAGGTTTCGAGGAGGATGAGAAACATCAGCGGCACGAACGCGAGCAGACTGGCGAAGACGACGACGCGCATCTTGCGCCGCGCGTTCGCGTCCGCCAGACGGTAGTTCAGGACGAGTGAGACGAGCCCGCCAAACAAGTACGTGAACCCGCACAACGCGCCCGCGATGACGAACACGCGCGCGACCGCACGCCAAGCCGGGCTGAGCGCGGGAAGCGTCCCCGCCTGCGTCATGACGAGGGCGACGCCGAGGGGCGCGACGACGAAGAGCGCCAGGTAGATGCGACTCTCTAAACGCGGGAAGCGGCGCAGCAGCGGCGTCGTGAACCCCTTCGACTCCGGGAAGACGAGGAAGAAGTGCAGGAAGAAGATGGTGAAGAAGGCGAAGGCGACGACGCGCGCCGCCCACAGCACGACGACGAGCGCGGGCGCGAGCCCGGCGAAGCCCGCGAAGTACCCGGCGGCGAGCGCGGGAAAAAGCGCGAGCGTCAGCGCGAGCAGCAGTGCCTCCTTGTCGAAGGGCTTGAGCAGGAAGACGACGAAGCCCGTCAGCAGGAAGCTGAACGGCGTGAGCATCCGCAGCAGGTACTGCGTGACGAGCACACTGAGCGGCGCGGGGCGCGTGCGCAAGGTGACTTCACGCGCCGCCTCGCCGTCGCTCCGGACGAGCATGGTGTAAGGCTCGCCCGGCGCGACGTGGCGCATGGCTTCGTTGATGGCGTCGCCGTTCGTCGCGGCTCGACCGTTGATCGAGAGGAGTTGATCGTCAACCCGGAGCGAGCCTGCCGCCGCGCCGTCCGGTCTGACCTCGACGATCCAAGAGCCTTTCACGCCCGAAGTCGAAGTCCACCCGTCGTCGCCGCGCCGGTTGAGGTAGAGCCTGTAGGCGTTGACGGCGGTGTAGGTGAACATCAGCGCGAAGAAGAGCGCGCCGAACGAGGCTCGCGTCCGTCTGTCCATAAACACTCCCGACCGTGACGGGCATGATAACCCAAACGCGCGCGGGCGTGAGGAGAAAGATGCGGCGGCGCGAAGCGACCGTATTGCCGGCTCAGGCGATGGACGAACCGTGTCGTCTGCGCGACGCCCGCGAAGACGCAGCCGGGCGCGCGTCGTCGTCGCGCAGGCACAGCCCCTCGCTTGACAAGCAAAACTTTATCTGTAGAATTTTCTCCCTGCCGAGCGGGAGTAACTCAGTGGTAGAGTGCGACCTTGCCAAGGTCGAAGTCGCGGGTTCAAATCCCGTCTCCCGCTCCAAAGTTCTCGGATGAAGGCGGAAGGATGAAGGATGAAAGCGCGGCTTTCACCGCCCGGTTTAACTTCATCCTTCCGCCTTCATCCTTCCTACTTGCTCTTCGGCGGCGTAGCCAAGTGGTAAGGCAGAGGTCTGCAAAACCTTTATTCGTCGGTTCGATTCCGACCGCCGCCTCTTTAGAATCAAATGTTTACGGGCAGCCGACTGGCTGCCCGTATTGCTTTGTGTGCCTATTGTGTGCCAACTTATTCTGTTACGTCATTCGCCTTAGAGAGTTGGGACGAGTTTCATATCTCTTCACAGTGAGGCTCTAAGTGGCATTTAATGAAAACACAAGAGTAAAAATCCCGGCAATCCTCCACCTCAGTAGATTAGGGTATAGCTATCTATCTTTAGCCAACGCAAAGATAGATGAAAGCACAAATATCTTTAGAGACATTTTTTCTAAAAGCATACTTCGTATAAATCCTAATGCAGATGAAAGCGATGTTAAGAGAGCGTTTGAAGATGTATCTCTGGCTCTAGCTAACGAAGATTTGGGGCAAGCGTTTTATGAACTCCTTACTGCAACTTCAGGAATCAGACTGATCGATTTCAATGATTTCAATAACAACGCTTTTCATGTAGTTACTGAACTAACTTATAAAAATGGTGACGATGAATTT
>JAVXVR010000358.1:0-4037 GCA_032230165.1 Acidobacteriota bacterium
CTGGTCACGGGCGCGTGCTTCGCCGAGTTCGGCGTCAACGTGACCTGCGTTGACATCGACGAGAAGAAGATCGCCGACCTCCGCGAGGGGCGACTCCCCATCTACGAGCCCGGTCTCGACCAACTCGTCGCGAAGAACACACAAGCCGGGCGACTCTCGTTCACAACCGATCTCAAGACCGCCGTTGAAGAGTCGCTCGTCATCTTCCTTGCGGTCGGCACGCCTCCGAAGGAGGACGGGTCAGCCGATCTCAAGCACGTCGAGATGGCGGTGCGCCAGATCGCCGGGCACATGAACGGCTACAAGGTGCTCGTGACGAAATCAACCGTCCCCGTCGGCACGGGCGAGTACTTGCGCCGCATCGTTCAAGAGCAGCGACCGAACGCCAAGTTTGGCGTCGTCTCAAATCCGGAATTCTTGCGCGAGGGCGCGGCGATTGACGACTTCATGCGCCCCGACCGCGTCGTCATCGGCAGCCGCGACGAAGAGGCTGTCGCCATCATGCGCGACCTCTACCGCCCGCTCTTCCTCATCGAGACGCCTTTCGTCATCACCTCGGTCGAGGCGGCGGAGCTGACTAAGTACGCCGCTAACGCCTTTCTCGCCACGAAGATTTCCTTCATCAACGAGATCGCCAACCTCTGCGACGAGATCGGCTGCGACGTGCACGACGTGGCGCGCGCCATCGGCATGGATAACCGTATCGGGCGCAAATTCCTCCACCCCGGACCCGGCTATGGAGGCTCGTGCTTCCCCAAAGACACGCGCGCCCTCGTCTCCGTCGCGCGCGAGTTCAACACCGACTCGTTGATCGTGGACGCGGTCATCGAAGTCAACCGCCGCCAGCGCGAGCGGATGGTGCGCAAGATCGAAAAGCTCTTGCCCGATGCGACTGGCAAGACCGTCGCCGTGCTCGGTCTTTCCTTCAAGCCCGAAACGGACGATATGCGTGAAGCACCTTCGGTTGACATCGTGCGCGCGCTTGTGGGGCGTGGGGCGCGCGTGCGCGCCTACGATCCAATCGCGACGGAAGCGGCGCGCACTTTGCTTCCAGGGATCGATTATGCGGCGGACGAGTACGCGGCGGTGGAAGGAGCCGATCTGCTCGTCTTCGTCACGGAGTGGAACCAGTTCCGCGCGCTCAACATGGAGCGCGTGCGCTCGCTGATGCGGACGCCCCGGATCGCAGACCTCCGCAACATCTACAAGCCCGAAGACATGCGCCGCCTCGGCTTCGAGTACGTCGGCGTGGGAAGGTGAACAGCAGAGGTTAGAGGTCAGAGGCTAGAGGTCAGTTAAAAACTGTCTTCTCTAGCCTGTGACCTCTAACCTCTGACCTCTGACTTTATGTCTCTCTCAGGAATCGCACTGGTTACAGGCGGGGCGGGCTTCATCGGCTCGCACATCGCCGCCGCGCTCGCCGAGGGCGGGGCGCGCGTGCGCGTGATTGACGATCTTTCGACCGGTCACGCGGAGAATCTGGAAAAGATCGACGGCGACGTTGATTTCGTGCGCGCGAGTTTGAACGACGAGGCGAGCTTGCGCCGCGCGGTCGAGGGCGTCGAGCTCATCTTTCATGAGGCGGCGATCCCTTCGGTGCCGCGCTCGGTCGAGAACCCGCGCGAGACTCACAAGGCTTGCGTCGAAGCGACCTTCTCGCTGCTCTTAGCGGCGCGCGACGCTCGCGTGCGGCGTCTCGTCTATGCCGCATCGTCTTCGGCATACGGCGATCAGCCCACGCTCCCGAAGGTCGAGACGATGCCGCCCGCCCCCTTGAGCCCTTACGCGGTGGCGAAGCTCGTCGGCGAATATTACTGCCAGGTCTTCACGCACACTTACAATCTCGAAACCGTCGCCCTGCGCTACTTCAACGTCTTCGGACCGCGCCAAGACCCCGGCTCGCAGTATTCCGGCGTCATCTCGCGCTTCATCGCGATGCTGCTTGGCGACGAAGGCAAGCCCGTCATCTTCGGTGACGGTGAACAGACGCGGGACTTCACCTACGTCGCGAACGCTGTCGAGGCAAACCTGCTCGCTGCCGAAAGCTCGCGCGCGGTCGGTCAAGTTATTAACGTCGCCAACGGTCGGCAGACTTCGCTTAACGAACTGCTGTCGATCTTAAAGAAGCTGACCGGTCGGGAAGACGCGGAGACAGAGTATCGCGCGACGCGCGTCGGCGACGTGCGCCACAGCCTCGCCGACATCACGCGCGCGCGCGAACTGCTCGGCTACTCTCCGCGCGTCGATCTCGAAGAAGGTTTAGGCAAGACGATCGACTGGTGGAAGCAGAGTCGCTACGCCTAATAGCTTAGCCGTAACAGGTCAACCGTGACAGGTGACAGGTAAGATTTGTCTTACCTGTCACCCGTCACGGTTGACCTGTTACGAGTCCTTTGAGGCTTGTCGTGTAGGGCTGACGCGCGACGCCTTTGTCGGTGATGATGGCGGCGATGAGAGCGTTGGGCGTCACGTCGAAGGCGGGGTTGTGAGCGGGGACGCCCGTGGGCGTGAGCTGCTGGTCGCGCAGGTGCGTGACTTCGCGCGTGTCGCGCTCCTCGATGGGGATTTGGTCGCCCGCAGGGATGTTGAGATCGACGGTCGAGACGGGCGCGGCGACGTAAAAAGGGATGTTGTGCTCGCGCGCGAGTACAGCGACCATGTACGTCCCGATCTTGTTCGCCGTGTCGCCGTTCGCCGCGATGCGATCCGCCCCGACGACGACCGCATCCACCTTGCCCTGCTTCATCACGTGTCCAGCCATGTTGTCCGTAATAACCGTGACTGGTATTTCGTCCTTCGCGAGTTCCCACGCGGTGAGTCGCGCACCTTGCAGGAAGGGGCGCGTCTCGTCGGCGATGACGGCGATGCGTTTGCCCGCGTCGCGCGCGCCGCGTATGACGCCGAGCGCCGTGCCGTAGTCGCCGGCAGTGGCGAGCGCGCCCGCGTTGCAGTGCGTCAGCACGGTCGCGCCGTCGGGGATCAACTCGCCGCCGAAGCGACCCAAGGCGCGGTTCGAGGCGATGTCTTCGTCATAGACACGCTTCGCTTCTTCGACGAGACGCTGCTTGATTACCTCCACGTCGTCCGTCTCAGCGCAGGCGCGGCGGAAGGCTTCACGCATTCGCTCGATGCCCCAGAAGAGGTTGACGGCAGTCGGGCGTGTGTGGCTCATGAGATCGCACATGTAATCGAAGTCGTAGCTGAGATCGGCGATGTTCGTGGCGACCGCCTGCTTCATGCCGACAGCGAGCCCCATCGCGGCGGCGACGCCGATTGCCGGAGCACCGCGCACGACCATCTGCTTGATCGCCTCGGCGACCTCCTCGCACGAGCGCAAGGTCAGGTACTTTTCTTCCGTCGGCAGCAGCCGCTGATCGATCATGCGGACGCCCCCGTCCGTCCATTCCACGGTCTTGATCATTAAAGAAAACTCCCCAAATGAAAATTTGCTGACGCGCGGTCTGCACTCCGATGAGCAGGCGCGACGATGGACGGCTCGCATCTTACTCTGCCGATGTGCGGAGCGGCAAAGTGTCGGAGCTTGGGTGCGACTACAGTCGCGCGCAAAAAAGATGCAGGGTCGCCGCGAAAAGTCGGGCGACGTAAGTCGCCGATCCGCGGGCATGACCCTGCGATCTTTCAGGCAGGTCGGGTTGTCGGTCGGCAGTGTCTGGTTTAAGCGTCCCGGCTGGCGGCGACGGCGGCTTTCGTCATCAGCCCGCCGATCAGGTAGAGCACGCCGAGCAGGATGTGAACGACGTGATCCATCGTCCCCAGATGAAGCAGACCAGCGATCTCAAGCATCCGGTCGGCACCGCTACCGAGCAGGAAGCCGCAGACGCCGAGCAGTGCATAGATGACGCCGAAGACGATGCAGAACATGCGCGCCCCGGAGAGTGTCCCGGCGAGACCGAAGTAGAGCGAGATCGCACCGGTCAGCACGTGGACGATGTTGTGCGAGAAAGTTAAGTGCGTGCCGATGAAGTTGGGCGTCATGGGGTCGGCAGGCTTGCCCACGATGAAGCCAATGATTCCTA
>JAVXVR010000373.1:0-3162 GCA_032230165.1 Acidobacteriota bacterium
GACGGGAACTGTTCCCGTCGCGCTCTACTCGTTTCAACTCAGGGCTGCGCTGCGTCGGCGTGCCGCTAACGGCGGACGGGGACGGGCGCGCGCTGCGGCGGCAGGTCGAGCGTGTCGGGCTCTTCGATGCGCGCGAGCACCTCGTCGTAAATCTTGATCTTGCCCTCGCGTTCCAGACGCGACTTGAGCGCGCCGACGTAATCCTCGTACACATCGCCGCGGCGTGCGCTGAGCGCGCTCTCCGTGAGCGAGTCGCGCTGCTTGGCAAACTCGGCGAGGTCAGCATCCTTGCGCTTCGTCAAGCCGACGACCACCCACGTCTCGCCGATCTTGATCGGCGTCTTCGTCAACTCGCCTTCCTTCAGAGCGCTGATCGCGTCGTCAGCCGCCGGGCTCGTGCCCGCTTCGGCGAGCGGCGTGCCGAGCCGGTACACCGGGAGCGGTTTTGCTTCGAGACCGGCGCTCTTGGCGGCGGCGTCGAGGTCTGCGGCGGAGTTCGCTTTGTTGGCGATGTCGCGCGCCGTCTGCTCCAACTGTGTGCGTGCCTTCTCCTGTTTGACGCGCTGCGCCACCTTGTCTTTGATCTCGGAGAGATCGGGGATGCGCGGCTCGCGCCGCTCGACGAGCGAGGGCACGGCGAAACCGTTCTTGATGCTGACGCGGTCGCCGAGGTCGCCGGGATTCTGTAAGGGCTTGATCGCGTCTTCGAACTGCTGACTGTTGCCGATGTCGGGCACGTCGTCGCCCGGCTTGATGAAGGGCGTCTCCTTGATCATCTCCGCCGGCGTCATGTTCGCCTCGCCAGCAAATTCCTGCGCCACTTTCTGGAAGTCCTTCGTCTCCTTGAGTCGCGCGGCAGCGCGCGCGGCGATGTCTTGCGCCGACTTGTAGGCGCGCGTGTTGCGCTGCGAGACCAAAAGCTCCTGCTTCGCCTGCTCGAAAGTCTTCACCACCGTATCGCCGCGCCGGAAGATGTAATAGGCGTTGCCGTATTTCACGGGCTCATAGACCTGACCCTCTTCGGTGAGATCGAAGATGTGCTGCGCCGGGTCTTTCGACGCGCCGGGGCTTTTCTTGACGGGGCTGGGCAGCCAGCCGCCCGCCTTCGCCGTCGCGGGGTCTTCCGACTTGCCCTTCGCCACCTCGGCAAACTTCTCCGCCGAGACAGTCTGCGTGCCGCCGCGCAGATCGCTGACTATCTGCGTCGCCTTGTTCAAGACTTCCGTGTCGAGATCGGGGCGGGCGACCTTTAAGACGATCTGTTGCGCGCGCACGCCCGCCATCTTGTTTTCGGGCTTGAGCGCGTCGTAAGCGGCTTTGAGATCGGCGTCGGGGATGTTGAGCTTCTCGCCGACCTTCGCCTGATTGATGAAGAGGTAGCGCACCTTCACCTGTGGGTCGAAGTAGCGAAACTCCGCCTTGTGCTCGTCGTAGAATTTTTGCGACTCTTCGTCCGTCGGCTGAACTTTGTCGGCGAGCTTGTCGGCGGAGACGGGCACGAAGACGAGATCGTACGTGGTGTTCTTACGTTTATAGTCGTCCTCGATCTCTTTCGCCGAGACGGTGACGCCCGCCGTGACGAAGGCGCGCAGCTTGTCCGCCGCGATCTCGTTGCGCATCGTCTCCTCGAACTTCTCGACGCTGCCGTAGGTCGCCGTGGCGCGCTCCTTGTAGCGGTCGAGCCCGACGAATTTGCCCGTCGTCGAATCAGTGAACTGCTTGCGAATCTCGGCGGCGACTTCGGCGTCGGACGCGCCTAAGCCCAGACGCACCGCCTCCTGCGCGATGACGCGGTCGCGCACCAGCCCGTCGAGGAAGCGGCGGTCGCCGCCAAGCTGCGCGAGGCTGATTTGACCGCCGAACCTGCTCTGGAGGTTCTCCTTCATGCGGTTGAGATCGCCGACGGTGATGTCGTCGCCGTTAACCGTGGCGAGCACCTCCGTGTTGGTCGCCGCCACTGCGTTCGTGCCCGTGTAGCGGTTGAAGGTGAAGAGCACCATGCTCAAGCCCACGACGAGGGCGAAGAAGATGATGACCCAGTTGCGCGCCCGCTCCATGCGGCTGAATAGTCTGATCATTGAAGTAACTTCCCCGGCGTAAAGATTAAGACCGTCAAGATTAGGACTGTCGCGCTTAGTCGCGCGCGCGGGACTCCCGCGAACCGCGCATTGTAATTGAGAGGCGCGCACCGCCGCAACCGGGCAAGAGCAGAGGTCAGAAGGTTAGAGGTCAGAGGTCAGTGAAAAACTTGATCTGAAATCCGTGATTGAAGTTTTGAAATTTGAGATGCCCGATTCAGAGTCAAGGCGTGAAGGCTCAACTTCTATCCTCTAGCCTCTAAACTCTAACCTCTGTATTATTTCCCACATGCAGGAACCAATCTGGCTGTGGGCGGGCTTTACGGCTTTCGTCCTCGTCATGCTGGGCATCGATCTGGGGCTGTTCAACCGCAAGGCGCACACGGTCACCTACCGGCAAGCACTCACGTGGAGCGCGGTCTGGATCGCGCTGGCGCTGCTGTTTGCGGGCGTCGTCTATTGGCGCAGGCTCGACGAACTCGGCGCGGCGGGTGCGCAAGCCTCGGTCTTCAAGTACCTCACGGGCTACGTCATCGAGCTGTCGCTCTCGGTCGATAATCTCTTCGTCTTCCTGCTCATCTTTTCTTACTTCAAAGTTCCCTCGAAATACCAGCACAGGGTTTTGTACTGGGGCGTGCTCGGCGCGCTCGTCATGCGCGCCGTGATGATCCTCGTCGGCGCGGCGCTCATCTCGCGCTTCCACTGGATCATCTACTTCTTCGGCGCGTTCCTCGTCTATACGGGCGTCAAGATGTTCTTGCAAAAGCAGGCGGACGAGGTCAACCCCGAAAACAATCTCGCCGTGCGCGCGCTCACCAAGGTGCTTCCCATCACGCGCGGATACGACGGTCAGCACTTTTTCACGCGCAAGAACAGCAAGCTCTACGGCACGCTGATGCTCCTCGTGCTCGTCACGGTCGAGGTCACCGATCTTGTCTTCGCCGTCGATTCGATCCCGGCGATCTTCGCTATCACGACCGACCCGTTCATCGTCTACACCTCGAACGTCTTCGCCATCCTTGGCTTGCGCACCTTCTACTTCCTGCTCGCGGGCGTCGTCGAAAAATTCCACTACCTCAAGCTC
>JAVXVR010000393.1:0-5766 GCA_032230165.1 Acidobacteriota bacterium
TCCGAATTCCGCAATTGAGGATTCCGCAATCCGCAATCGCAAGTGTTTCTTGATCGCGTCAAGATACGAGTGCGGGGCGGCCACGGCGGTAACGGCGTGACCGCGTTTCGCCGCGAAAAGTTTGTGCCGCGCGGCGGGCCGTCGGGCGGCGAGGGCGGGCGCGGCGGTGATGTCTGGCTCGTCGCGCAATGGTCGCGATTCTAATTCGCAGCGGCTGGGTCTGAAAAAATTCGGCGGTGAAAAAGTCTTGGGCGGCAACATCCTCGCGCGCCAGCGCGGCACGAAGTGGAAGCCGGGCAAGAACGTCGGACGCGGTAAGGACGACACGCTGTTTGCGCTCATCGACGGCTTCGTCACCTTTGAGGACAAGGGGCGACAGGGCAAGTTCATCAGCGTCTATGCGACGAACCCCGCGAGCGCGCCAACAGAGGCGACGGCTGCCGCTTAACGCTTTCTCGGATCGTTCGATTTCGACGCCCGCGCCCGCCCCCACACGGACGAGCGACGGGCGTCTTTTGATTTGTAGCACTCAGCATTCAGCAATCAGTAAAAGCGATCCTATTCTGGCTGAATGCTGACGGCTGATTGCTGAATGCTTAGTTCATGTTTATTGATCGAGTCAAAATTCGCGTCAAGGCGGGCGACGGCGGCAACGGCGTGACCGCCTTCCGGCGCGAGAAGTTCGTGCCGCGTGGCGGGCCTTCGGGCGGCGACGGCGGCAAGGGCGGCGACGTGTGGCTCGTCGCCGATTCGGGCGTCAACACGCTGCTGCATCTGCGCTATAACCCCGAACACACGGCGGGGCGCGGCGGGCATGGCGAGGGCTCAAACTGTTCGGGGCGCGCGGCGGAAGATATTTTCGTGCGCGTCCCCGTGGGCACGCAGGTCTTCGATCCCGCGACGAATGATCTGCTCTGCGATCTCACGCACGAAGGCGAACGCTGGCTCGCCGCACGCGGCGGTCGCGGCGGCTTCGGCAACGCACACTTCGCCACCTCGACGAACCGCGCTCCGCGCTACCATCAAGAGGGCGGCGTGGGCGATGAGTTAGAGTTGCAACTCGAACTCAAAGTGCTCGCCGACGTGGGACTCGTCGGCTTCCCGAACGCTGGGAAATCAACTCTGATCTCGACCATCTCCGCCGCCAAGCCGAAGATCGCCGACTATCCGTTCACGACCTTAGAGCCACACCTCGGCGTCGTCGATCTCGGCGAGTTCAAGACCTTCGTCGTCGCAGACATACCCGGCTTGATTGAGGGCGCGCACGAGGGCGCGGGGCTCGGTGATCGTTTCCTGCGCCACGTCGAGCGCACCAAACTGTTGCTGCACCTCGTCGATGTCTCGTCCATATCGGGTCGCGACGCCGTCTCTGACTACGAGACGATCAACCGCGAGCTGGCGGCATACGACCCGCGCTTAGCTTCGCGACCGCAGATCGTCGTCGCGACAAAAATCGACGCGCTCGACGAGCCGGAGCGACTCGAAAGTTTGCGACAGCGTGCGCGTGCTGATGGGCTTGAGTTCCACGAAATCTCTTCGGTCACTAATCGCGGCGTGCGCGAGCTGGTCAACGCCGTCGCGAAGAAGTTGGACGAGTTGAAGGAAGGCGAAGGGTTAAAGACCGACGCGGCGACCTATTGACGCGCCGGGTATTGATCATGGCGCGGAGAATCGCGGCTTACGGCGGCACTTTCGATCCCGTCCACAACGGGCACATGGCGCTCGCGCGCAGTCTCGTCGCGCTCTTCGCGCTCGACGAAGTTCTTTTCATCCCGGCACACGCCGCGCCGCACAAGCGTAACGTGCCGCCCACGCCCGCGTGGCATCGCTACGCCATGCTCGCGCTCGCGACCGAGGACGATGTGCGCCTGCGCGTCTCGACCGTTGAACTCGACGCGCCGGAGCGACCCTACACGGTCGAGACGATTGAAAGGCTTCAGGCAGAGCTTGGCAGCAGCGACGCGGGCGCGCGACTCTTCTTCGTCATGGGCGCGGACTCGTGGGCGGAGATCACGACGTGGCGCGACTGGGAGCGGCTGCTCTCTTTGTGCGACCAGATCGTCGCGACGCGTCCCGGCTATGAGTTGAGCTTTGACGACGTGCCCGCTAATATTCGCGCGCGCATACGCGATCTGCGCGGCGCGGCGCATGAGCGCGCGGCGCGCGCGGTAACGGAAGGCGGCGCGCCGAAGATTTTTTTGACCGATGCGGTCAACGAAGACATCTCCGCGACGAACGTCCGTCGCGACGTGGCGCGAGCGCGAGCGGGCGCGCCTTTGAAACTGCCGGTGCCGCGCGCGGTGGCGGCTTACATTGAGAAGTACGGGCTTTACGAAGATCAAGCATGAGACAGCAAGAACCGAAGCAGGAAGAGACACTCGCGCGCACGGCGAGGAAACGGGCGATTGACGAAGGCGCGGAGACACAAACGCCGAATGGTGAGGCGGCGGTGCGCGCCGCGACGAATGAGCCTTTGGACGAGTCGGTCGTCGCGGCTCTTGGCGCGGCGGATGATAAGAAGGCGCTCGACATGGTGGTGCTCGACGTGCGCGAGGTCGCGAGCTTCACTGACTACTTTTTGATCGCAAGCGGCACGAGCACGCGGCAGGTGCAGGCGATTGCCGATGAGGTCGTCGAGCGTCTCAAAAGCGCGGGTCGTCGCGCGGCGCGCGTCGAAGGCTACCGCAACGCCGAGTGGGTGCTCATTGATTTCGGCGATTTCGTCTTCCACATCTTCGAGGACAAGGCGCGGCGCTTCTACGATCTCGAACGGCTGTGGCGCGACGCGGCGCGCGTCGAACTGCCGCGCGACTTCACAGCCCCGCCGGAAAAGAGAGCCGAGCAATGAGCGGCGAACGCGGGGCGGGGCACGCGAATCAAAGGCGGGATGCGCAGCGTGTGGCTCTCTTACGTCCGCTGTCGGGCGTCGCGCCCACGCCCGTTTAGCCGTGCGCCTGCGCCTCATTTGGGTGGGTAAGACGAAGAACGAGCACGTGCGCTCGCTCGTCGCGGACTACCTGCGACGGCTCTCGCACTTCTGCCGCGTCGAGGTGACGCAGCTACGTGAAGGCTCGGGCGCAGACGACCGCGCGGTCATGGAAGAAGAGGGGCGGCGGATCGCGGGCGCGCTCACGCCGGGGTCTGTGACCGTGCTGCTCGACGTGGAGGGGCGCGAGTGGAGTTCGCCGGAGTTGGCGGCGCAGGTCGAAGGCTGGCAGAACGCGGGCGTGAAAGAGGTCGCGTTCGTCGTCGGTGGTCACCTCGGCGTGACCGGGGAGATCAAGCTGCGTGCCGATGTGCGCTGGTCGCTGTCGCGCCTGACGCTGACGCACGAGATGGCGCGCGTCGTTGTGGTCGAACAGCTCTACAGGGCGTACACCATCGTGCGGGGGCTGCCGTACCAGAAGTAGGTTGGTTTTCGATTTCTGTTTTTCGACGACAGGGGTTATTATTTGCGGCTTGCCGGAGCGGGCTCTGGGATGCAAGAAGAAAGGTGGGAAGCGAGCATGAGGGTTTTAGAGAGGGCGAAGATGGATAAACGTAAAATGAAATCATATCGCGACCGACTCTTAGAGCGGCGCGAGGGGTTGTTCAAGCAGGTGAACGAAGCGGAGCTATCGAGCCGCGAGCGCGACGCCGAGGCGACGCAAGACCCTGCTGACATGGCGGCAAACGCCTACACGAAAGAACTGCTTATCTCGATGTCGGCGAACGACCGGCGACTGTTAGATTTGATCGACGAAGCGCTCACGCGCATCGAGGCGGGCGAATACGGCGAGTGCATCAACTGCGGCGAGCCGGTCTCGGAGAAGCGGCTCGAAGCCGTGCCGTGGGCAAGGTACTGCCTCAAATGTCAGGACTTGCAGGAGCGCGGTCTGCTCAACACGGAAGAGGAGTAAGAGCGCAGACGTTCGCACTCGCGTGCCGCCGCGAAGGTTTGTAAGTCGTCGCGAAGTTATTCAACCGCCCGTCGATCCGCTTCATTCGGATCGACGGGCGGTTTTCGTGTATGCTCGCGCGCGGGGCAGTTGCCCAAGAGGACAAAAGATGTTGCGCCCACACTCAAGAACCTTCGACGCGCTCTGCGACGCAACGCTCGCGCTCGTTTACCCGGCGGCGTGCGCGGCGTGCGAGCGTGCGAGCGTTGAGCGTCGCGCCGACGCCCCAGCCTGCGCCGCGTGCTGGGAGGGCACGACGATCTTTTCCGGCACAGAGACTCTGTGCTGGAAGTGCGGCGTGCGCGCGCACGCGCCCGTGGAGGCGGAGAAGTGGGAAGACGTGCGTTGTCGTCGCTGCGACGCCGAGCACTTCACAGCCGCGCGCTCAATCGGTATCTACGAGGGCGCGCTGCGCGCGTCAGTCCTGCAACTCAAGCGCGAGCCGCACGTCGCCGCGCGCCTCGCGCGCTTGCTCTGCGAGGCTCAACGCCGACCGCCGCTCAACAGTGCGACGCGCATCGTCCCTGTGCCGCTCCACCGCGAGCGTGAGCGCGAGCGCGGGTTCAACCAAGCCGCGACGCTCGCGCGCACACTCGCTGCCGGGACGCGCCTGCCACTCGACGCATGGAGCGTCATCCGCGTCGAACACACCGTGCGCCACCGCGCCGGGATGGACGCACGCGCACGCCGCGAGACGGTCGAAGACGCCTTCCAAGTCGTGCGCCCGCGCCTCGTCGCAGGCGAGCGCGTCCTGCTCGTGGACGATGTGCTCACCACCGGCGCAACCGTCTCGTCTTGCTCTCGCACACTCAAAGAGGCGGGCGCGCTCGATGTGTTTGTGCTGACCGTGGCGCGAGCATAACCGCACATCGGAAGACCCGTCGCGCTGTGCTTCATTCATAAAAACTGACTTCTGACCTCTAGCCTCTGACCTCTAGCCTCTGTATTATGTCGCCCATGAAAGACCTCTACGACCCGATAGAGCCTTACGACGAAGGGATGCTGCCCGTCTCGCCCCTGCACACGATCTATTACGAACAGTCCGGCAATCCGAAGGGCACGCCCGTCGTGTTTCTCCACGGTGGACCGGGCGGCGGGACTGTCCCCGACTACCGGCGCTTCTTCGACCCGAAGGCTTACCGCATCGTGCTCTTCGATCAGCGCGGCTCGGGCAAGAGCACGCCGCACGCTTCGCTCGAAGAGAACACGACGTGGCATCTGGTCGAAGACACAGAGAAGATTCGCGAGCACATCGGCGTCGAGTCGTGGGTCGTCTTCGGTGGCTCCTGGGGCAGCACGCTCGCACTCGCCTACGCGCAGACGCACCCCGCGCGCGTGCGCGCGCTGATCTTACGCGGCATCTTCCTGTGCCGACCCTCCGAGATTCGCTGGTTCTATCAAGAGGGTGCGTCGCACATCTACGCGGACGTGTGGGAGCAGTACGTAAACGTCATCCCTGCGGCAGAGCGCGGCGACATGCTCGCGGCTTACTACCGTCGTCTGACGAGTGAGGACGAGGCGACGCGTGTGGAAGCGGCGCGCGCGTGGAGCGTCTGGGAGGGCAGCACGTCGAAGCTCTACCCCGATCCAGACCTCATCGAAAACTTCGGCGATCCGCACTTCGCCATCGCGTTTGCCCGCATCGAGTGTCACTACTTCACGCACAACGCTTTCTTCCCGACGGACAACTACCTGATCGAAAACGTCGAGAAGATTCGCCACATCCCGACCGTCATCGTGCAGGGTCGCTACGACGTGGTCTGCCCGATGAAGAGCGCATGGGAGTTGTACCGCGCCTTCCCCGAAGCCGACCTGCAACTCATCCCCG
>JAVXVR010000435.1:0-6156 GCA_032230165.1 Acidobacteriota bacterium
TTTGACAGGATTAACAGGATTGACAGGATGAAGAAGGGGAAAGTCAAAAGCCGCCATCCCTTTGAATCATGTTAATCATGTTAATCCTGTCTACCCTTTCCAGGTTTTGTTAGGCGCTCTAAGTCTCTCCCTGCTCAGGTTTATTTGTCATACCCGCAGTTCGGTAGAGGAGCGAACGTCTCACGCCCGAATGAACCCGCGCGCCGCGTGAAGCATTCAAACTCCACCGAACAAAAGTCGCCACGGGCTTAACAAATCTTGACAACGCCAACGCGCGCCGATAGATTTCGTCCGCCTCGCTCGCGCCCGGCTCTACTCAATCAAACTTCCAACGAGTCAGGAGACCAACATGTGCATCGTCTCTCCACGTCGCGCCCTCGTCGCCTTCTTCGTGCTCTTTGCGAGCATCGCCGCGGGCTCAGCCTGCCACCCGACGCAGACGACCGCGCCGCAGAATGGTGCGCCCTACGTCTGGGTCTGCACGCCCGCGAGCTTTCCCACCGTGGGGAGCAATTCCAGAGCCGACCTGTACGTCTTCAACGGCGGCACGACGAACGCCAGCGTCGCTGTGAACATCCTCGACATGAACGGCAACAACCTCGCCGGGCACAACATCCCCGGCACGAACCCCGCCAGAACCTATCCCGGACAGACGGGCACGACGACGGTCGCCCTCGCGCCCGCGCACACGCTCGACGTGGACTGGCTCACACCCATCACAGGTCCCGCGCCACAGTTCGACGGCGTGACCGACGTTTCCTACTCCGTCCGAGTCACGTCCGACCAGCCCATCGTCGTCGGCTCCGACTTCTGGTGGAGCGGTCCCGCGACGCGACCTTGCAGCCTCCTGCCCAAGTAGTCCGGGAGTGGCTAGACGTGTCAGTACCATCCTCGGTAGCGGGTTCTGACGCGGGACACTCATCTTGAGATCATCTTGCGCGCGGCGTGCGTTTTATGTATAACCTCCGGGTCGGCTCGGCATCTCCCGCCGACGCTGAAGGGTACGAAGTTCTCTCCCAAGACATCCTGCCTGAGGGAGCGCCGGTCTATAAATGAATAATCCCGATCTGTCGGTCGCGTCGCAGCCTGTCGAACGGCTTGAGACGGTCGAGGCTGCGCGCGGCGAAGTCGAGCGCCTGCGCGCAGGCTTCGTCAACACACTCGTGCGCGACATACGTCTGCCGCTCGCCAGCGTCATCGGCTTGCTCGATCTCTTCGAGTCGAAGCTCGCCGCGCGCGAGACGCTGGATTCCGAGGACAGGCATCTGCTCTCGGTCGCCGTCGAGCAGGGCGCGCGTATGCGCCACACGCTCGACGACCTGCTGGAGCTGGCGCAACACGACGAGCGACCGCTCGCGCTTGAGCCGCGCACCGTGGACGTGGCTGACTTCGTCGGCGGCGCGGTCGAGATCGTGCGCGCAGAGGCGGCGCTACGCGGCGTCGAGATCAAGACGCGCATCGAGCGCGACACGCCCGCGCTCTACGTCGATGCGAAGCAGGCGCGGCGCGCGCTGCGACACTTGTTGTGCGTCGCGCTCGAAGCGACGCGCGACGGCGGCGAGATAAGCGTCGAAGCACAGAGCTTGACGGGCACGCGCCACGGCGACTCCCGGCGCGACCTCGCCCTCGTCAGCGTCTCGGACGCTGGCGAAGGCATCCCCGCCGAAGAACTCCCCTTCATCTTCGATTCGTTCTGGCAATCAACGAACCCGCGCGGCAACTCAGCCTCGCGCGGCATCAGCCTCGCCATCGCGCGTCGCGTCGCCGCGGCGCACGGCGGGAGCGTCTCCGTGCGTAGTCAAGCCGGCGCTGGCTCCGTCTATTCGCTCATTCTGCCCGCGCACGTCGAAGCGCACGGGAGCGACACGGCGCGAGCGCGCGTGCTCGTGGTCGAAGACGCGCCCGACCTGCGCGTGCTCGTCGGCAAGCTCGTCGAGCGCATGGGCTACGAGGCGATGCTCGCGCCCGATGCCGCACGCGCGCTCGAAATACTCGACCGACAAGAGATCGATCTGCTGCTCACCGACTGGGCGATGCCCGTCATGAACGGCGGCGATTTGATCAAACGCATGAGAGAGGACGCGCGCTGGCGCTCGATTCCCATCGTCGTCCTCACCGGGCATGACATGGAGCGGCAGCACGCGCAGGAAGCGGGCTGCGACCGCTTCCTCGTCAAGCCCGTCATGCGCGACGAGCTGCACGACGCGATCTCCGCGCTGCTCGACTCCCCGCCCACGTGCGCCGCAGAGCTGAGCGAATCAACACACGCCGAGAACTAACTTGACAGGCGCGCTCGCACGCCGCTAGAGTTTCGTTCGAGATGAAAGCTTCAAACACTCCGCAAACAGCCACATCATTTGCGCGCGCGCAAACGGGCGCGACGGCGATCTGTATGTGTTGCTGTATGTGCCGTCAACGGACGCGCGAGCGGAGAGAGTGTATGCCGTAGTCTGAAAACAAATTTCTGCACGGACACGAAAGCCGCTCAACGTGAGCGGCTTTCTTTTTTTGCCTGAAGGACTACATAAGATGACTAACCAACGGCTTCCCTTCGCGATCTACTACGAGCACCCCGAATGGTTTCGCCCGCTCTTCGCGGAGCTTGAACGGCGCGGGCTGCCTTACGTGCGCCTCGACGCCGCCAGCCACCGCTACGATCCGTGCGAGACAGAGCGCGGCTACTCGCTTCTCTTCAACCGTATGAGCGCGTCCGCCTACCTGCGCGGGCACGGCAACGCCATCTTCTACACGCGTGGGTTTCTCGCGCACGTCGAGCGTGCCGGGTTGAGAGTCGTCAACGGCACGGAGGCGTTCGCCGTCGAGACCTCGAAGGCGTTGCAACTCAACCTGCTTGCCTCGCTCGATCTGCCATTCCCTCGCACGCGTGTCATTAACCGCGCGCGAGAAGCGGTCGAAGCCGCGCGGAGTTTGCGCTTCCCCGTCGTCGTCAAACCCAACATCGGCGGTCGCGGCGCAGGCATCGTGCGCTACGACTCGCTCGAAGCTCTCACGCTCGCGGTCGAAACGGATCGCGTCGAGTTAGGAATAGACAGTATCGCGCTCGTGCAAGAGTTCTCACCCGCGCGCGGCGGGCACATCACGCGCGTCGAGACGCTCGGCGGCAAGTTCCTGTATGCGATCAAGGTCTACACGTCTGGCGAGAGCTTCAACCTCTGCCCGGCGGAGTTTTGCCAGACGGAAGGCGACGGCGTTGCGGAGAGCGACGATGAAGCGAGTGGCGTTGAAGCGAATGGCGTCACCGCGCTCGGCGAGATGTGCGTCGCAGACGCGCCGAAGTCGGGTCTGAGAGTCGAGGCTTATGAGCCGCCGCGTGAGATCGTCGCGGCGGTCGAACGGATCGTCGCCGCCGCGCGCATAGACGTGGGCGGAGTCGAATACCTGACGGACGAACGCGACGGCTCCGTTCTGTTCTACGACATCAACGCGCTCTCGAATTTCGTGGCGGACGCTCCCGCAGTCGTCGGCTTCGATCCGCACGCGCGTCTGGTTGACTACTTGGAGAAGGAGGCACGCTCATGCGTTACGGCTACTGGCTCCCGGTTTTCGGCGGCTGGCTGAGAAACGTCAAAGACGAGGGGATGGAAGCGAGTTGGGATTATGTCAGCCGACTCGCGCGGCGCAGCGAAGAGATCGGCTACGACCTGACGCTCATCGCCGAGCTGAACCTGAACGACATCAAGGGCGTCGAAGCCCCTTCGCTCGATGCCTGGTCAACCGCCGCGGCTCTGGCGGCGGTGACGAAGAAGTTGGAGTTGATGGTCGCCGTGCGCCCAACATTCCATAATCCCGCCTTGCTCGCCAAGCAAGCGGCGAACATCGATCACGTCGGTGGCGGTGGGCGACTTTCGCTCAACGTCGTCTCGTCGTGGTGGGCGGGCGAGGCTAAGAAGTATGGCGTCGCCTTCGAGCAGCACGATGACCGCTACGCGCGCACCTCCGAATGGCTCGAAGTGGTCGATCGCGTCTGGAAGGAAGACCACTTCTCTTTCGACGGCAAGTTCTACCGCGTCGAAGATGCGGTCTTGCAGCCGAAGCCTCTGACGCGACCGCGCCCGACGATCTACGCGGGCGGCGAATCTGAGGCGGCGAAGAGTCTGATCGCAGAGAAGTGCGACGCTTACGTGATGCACGGCGACGAGCCTCAGCGCGTCGGCGAAAAGATCGTGGATATGAGCGCGCGGCGCGAGCGATTGGGCTTGCCGCCGATGAAGTTCGGCGTCGCGGCTTACGCGATTGTGCGCGAGACGGAAGATGATGCTCGACAAGAGCTGGCGCGCATTACGGACGTGCGACAGACGGCTGCCGGGTACGGCAACTATCAGGAATGGCTCGCGGGGACGCAGCTCGAACAGCACGTTTCGCTTGAAGACTACTCGGTCTCGAATCGCGGGCTTCGCTCCGGCTTGATCGGCACGCCTGAACGTGTCGCCGCGCGGATAGAGCAGTTCGAGCGCGCGGGCGTTGATCTTTTACTGCTTCAGTGCAGCCCGCAGTTTGAAGTGATGGAGCGTTTCGCGGAGTTAATTATCAAGCCGACGGCGAAGTCTTACACGGTGGCGGCGTGATCACGCAGGGTCAGTCACTATGAAACGATGAAGTCGGAACGATGAACGATGAAGCGAAGACGGCTGCTCTTACTTCGTCGTTCATCGTTCCGACTTCATCGTTTGCTTCAGACGCCGAGCACGTTGACGAGTTCCTGTACCGCCGCCGCGCTCTTCTGCAAGGCGATGCGCTCATCCGCCGTCAGGTTGATCTCGATGATCTGCTCCAACCCGCGCGCGCCGAGCTTGCAGGGCACGCCGACATAGAGTCCGTTGACGCCATACTCGCCTTCGAGGTACGCGGCGCACGGCAGAATCTTCTTCTTGTCTTTCAGGATCGCCTCCGTCATCTCGACCGCCGCCGCCGAAGGGGCGTAGTAAGCCGAGCCGGTCTTCAAGAGTCCGACGATCTCCGCGCCGCCGTTCGCCGTGCGCTTCACGATGGCGTCGATCTGCTCCTTCGACAACAACTCCGTCACGGGAATCCCCGCGCACGTCGAGTAGCGCGGCAAAGGCACCATCGTGTCGCCGTGCCCGCCGAGCACGAACGCCGTCACGTTCTCGACCGAAACGTCCAAAGCTTCGGCGAGGAAGCAGCGCATCCGCGCCGAATCGAGCACGCCCGCCATGCCGATGACGCGGTGCTTCGGAAAACCTGAGCGGCGCAGCGCGACCTGACACATCGCGTCGAGCGGGTTCGAGACGATGATGAGGATGGAGTCGGGCGAGTACTTGACTATCTCTTCGACGACGCTCGACACGATGCCGGCGTTGGTCTTGAGCAGGTCGTCGCGGCTCATGCCGGGCTTGCGCGGGAGCCCGGAGGTGATGATGACCACGTCGGAGTTCGCCGTCTGCGCATAGTCGGAGGTCGCGCCGACGAGCGCCGCGTCGAACCCTTCAATCGGCGCGGCCTGCGCCAGGTCGAGCGCCTTGCCCTGCGGCATGCCCTCGACGATATCCACGAGCACGACGTCGCCCAGCTCCTTGCTTGCCAGCCAGTGCGCGGCCGTCGCGCCGACGTTGCCCGCGCCGACCACCGTAATCTTGTTTCGCTTGCCCATCTGTCTCTCTCCCTTTCGTCTCTTACAATTCGTATGCTGTAGAGCGCCCGCGCGGCGAATTAAGGCATAATTTGACGCCGAAGGCTGTGTCGCTGTGTCGCTGTTGGAAGAGCGCGAGTGTAAAGTGCGCCTCCGACGCATGTCAAGATAAGCTCACGGCGGTGCTGACCCGATAGCGCAGATGAAACTCTCGGCACTACTCAAAACTCTTTTCGGCGCGCGAGAAGAGGAGTTCGCGGAAGACGCAGAGTCGGACATTGACCCCTTCGACCCGTTCCCGGAGCCCGTGCGTTTGGAGATAGGGGACGTGTTCGACCTGCACTCCGTCCCGCCGCGCGAGGTGCGCGCGGTCGTCGAAGAGTATCTGAGCGAGGCGCACCGGAAGGGCTTTCGACAGGTACGCATCATCCACGGCAAGGGCGTCGGCGTGCAGCGCGAGACGGTGCGCACGGTGCTCGCGCGCACGCCCTTCGTCGAACACTTCTCCGACGCCCCGCCCGAAGCCGGCGGCTGGGGCGCGACCATCG
>JAVXVR010000446.1:0-2719 GCA_032230165.1 Acidobacteriota bacterium
CCTGGCTGCTCGCCAATCACATCAAGGATGGGCGCGACCATTTGAACTTCTCCGACTGGGCTGCTTACGACGCCGAAGAGCAAGGCATCTATCTACAAAACATCTGCCGCATAACCAAGCGCGGCGCGATGCCCATCCCCTCTTACCTCTACATCCACCGCGACGCCAAACTCTCACCAGCCGACGTGCAGACGCTCTGCAACTGGACGCAGTCAGAGAGCGACCAACTCGATCAACAAAAGTAGAAAGGCGGGATAGAAGACCCAACGACGGCGCGATCTGAAAACGCCCGTTGCGCCTTCTCTTCCGCCTTCATACTCCTACTCCCTACTCAGATTCGTGTGCTACGATGCGTCCCGCAAGCTCCCAAGTCTCGCACGCATCTTTCAACCGACAGGCGAACCCGATGAAAAGACTCGTCCCTCTCTGCGCCCTGCTGCTCTCCGTCTCCTTCGTCAACTTCCCTTCGCGCGCCACACACACGAGCGCACAGACCGTCGCCAGCGCGCCACAGAGTAAAACGATCACGCTCGCGTCTTTGCGCGCGCCGGTCAAAATCACGCGCGACGCGCGCGGCATCCCGCACATCGAGGCGGCGAACGACGAAGACCTCTACTTCGCACAGGGCTACGCGACCGCGCAGGATCGTCTCTGGCAGATGGACTTGCTGCGCCGCACGACACGCGGCGAGCTGTCGGAAATTTTGGGGCGCGCCACGCTCGAACAGGACAAGCTCCACCGCGTCTACGGCTTCGCGCGCCTCGCCGAGAACTCGGAAGCGAAGCTCTCGCCGCAGCAGCGCGTCGTGCTCGACTCTTACGCGCGCGGCGTCAACGCCTACATCGAATCGCTCGACGGAAGCGCGGGCAAGCAGCTCCCGCGCGAGTTTCAGATACTTCAATACCGCCCGCGCGCGTGGCGCGCAGCCGACTCAATCGTCATCGGCAAAAATTTCGCCGAGGCGCTCTCGACCTCCTGGCAGACCGACATCGCGCGTGCCGCGCTCGCAGACCTTTCGCCCGACAAACGTGCCGAGCTGATGCCCGACTCTTCGCCCCTCGACGTGCTCGTCGTCGGCACGGACGGCGTCGAGAAGAAGACCGACAAGCCCGCGCCGCCCATGAAGAACGAGAGGCAAAAGCCCGCGCGCGTCGTGCCCACTGCGTCCATCTCAGCCGTCCCCGCACACGTCGCACAGGCGCGCGCCGAAGTCTTGCTCGAAGCGGCGCGTCTGTTCGAGGCGTCGCGCTCTGCGCTCGAACGGGTCGGGCTCTTCGCGGAAGATCGCGCGGCGAGCAACAACTGGGTCATCGGCGGCAAGCGCACGGCGACGGGCAAGCCCTTGCTCGCCAACGATCCGCACCTCGCGCCGTCCGCGCCCTCGATCTGGCACATGGCGCATCTGAAAGCGCCGGGCATCAACGTCGCCGGTGTCACAGCCCCCGGCGCGCCCGGTATCATCCTCGGTCACAATGATCAGATCGCTTGGGGCGCGACCAACCTCGGACCCGACGTGCAAGACCTCTACGCCGAGAAGTTTGACGCGCAGAAGCCGAACCTATACGCGACCCCCGCGGGCTTGCGTGAGGCTGAGTTGCGACACGAAGAGATCAAAGTTCGTAAGAACCCTGCGGGCAGCATCAGTGATGTTGAGATCGTCCCGCTCGACGTAACAGTCACGCGACACGGTCCCATCTTCCTTGAGCGTGCGGGCGCACGCTACGCGCTGCGCTGGACGGCGCTCGACGCAGACGCCGCGGAGTTCGATGCCTTTTACAAACTGAACCGCGCGCGCGACTGGAACGAGTTTCGCGCCGCGCTCGCAGACTACCGTGGTCCGACACAGAACTTCGTCTATGCTGACGCGCGCGGTCACATCGGCTACTACGGCGCGGGACAGATTCCCATACGCAAGTCCGGCGACGGCAGCGTCCCCTACGACGGCTCGACCGACGCGGGCGAGTGGATACGCTACATCCCTTTCGACGAGCTGCCGCACGTTTACGATCCGCCTTCCGGCATCATAGTCACCGCAAACGCGCGCGTCGTGGGTCGCAGCTACGCGCACTTCCTCACGCACGAATGGGCAGACGCTTACCGCGCGCGCCGCATCTACGACCTGCTCAAAGACAAGCAGCGCATCACGGCGGACGACATCCGCGCCGTGCAGGGAGATGTCTATTCCATCGGCGGCGCGACCTTCGCGCGCGAGGCGGCGAAACTCATGCGCGCGCTTTTGCCGACCGGTCCTCTCCCCGCTAAGCCGACGCTAGAGCAAGTCAAGTTTCGCGAGGCAATCATCGCGCTCGAAAACTGGGACGGGCGCGTGACGCCCGATTCGACCGTCGCGCCGCTCGTCGCGGAGATGCGCGCGGCGTTTCGTACTCGCGTCCTCTTCGCCGCGCTCGGAGCGGAGCGCGCGCGTCAGTACCGTTGGGCGAGCAACGCGACCTTCCTTGATCGCGTCGTCGCGGAGCACCCCGCGGCGTGGCTGCCGAAGGAGTTTAAGGACTACGGCGAACTGCTGCGCGCGTGCCTCGCAGACGCGCGCACGAGCCTCACGACGCGTCTCGGCGCGGACGAGTCGAAGTGGACTTGGGGCGGCTACAACCCGGCGCGCTTTCCTCATCCGCTTGCGGGCGTGCCCGTCATCGGTCAGGCGTTTCTAATTCAGCCCTTCCCGCAGGGTGGAAGCGGCGGGGCGGTTGGTGCGACGCCA
>JAVXVR010000475.1:0-22866 GCA_032230165.1 Acidobacteriota bacterium
TTCGTGCAGCTTCGTGCGCAGCTCTTTCAACAGCTCGTGCTGCGCGATGCCAATAGCGTGGACGACGTGCGCGCTTAAGGCTTCCCTGCCGGAAGTGATCGCCCAGATGTGCAGGTCGTGCACGTCCTCTACTCCGCCGGTCTCGCGGATCGCCTCTTCGACCGAGGCGAGGTTGATGTGCGCGGGCGTGCCTTCGAGGAGCACGTTCGTTGATTCGCGTATGAGATGCCAGGAACTCCAGACGATGAGCAGCGCGATCCCCGCGCTGAAAATCGGATCGGCTTGATACCAGCCATAGACCGACATCAAAACGCCCGCGACGATAGCGCCGACCGAGCCGAGCGCGTCGCCCAGCACGTGCAGCCACGCGCCGCGCACGTTCAGATCGTCGTGGTGATCGCCGTGCAGCAGCCACGCGCAGACGATGTTGACGAGGAGTCCGCCGACGGCGACCGGAATCATCAAGTTCGTCTCGACCTCGCGCGGCGCGTGAAAGCGCGCCCAAGCTTCGTAGCAGATGAAGAGCGCGATGAGGACGAGCACGACGCCGTTCGTGAGCGCGGCGAGGATTTCGAGTCGGTAGTAGCCGAAGGTTTTGCTGGGCGTCGCGGGACGCGAGCCGAACCAGACGGCGCTCAGTGCAAGCGCGAGCGCCGCCACGTCTGTGAGCATGTGACCGGCGTCGGCGAGCAGCGCGAGCGAGCCGGAAGCCCAGCCGCCCGCAGCTTCAGCGACCGTGTAGGCAGCGGTCAGGGCGAGCACCCAGAGCAGCTTCCGCTTGCTGCGCGCGGCGCGCGAGAGCGCGTGACGATGAGGCGCGTGCGCGCCTTCCGCGTGATGTTCCGAGAGTGCCGCCATCTGTTCGCAAACTTTCGTGGGGTGAGTTCGGCGGCGGTGCAAGCAAACGACCGCTCGCAAAAAACTTTGCCGGACGCGGCTTGTAAGATTACAAGCCGCGTCCGGCAAGGTCAATGAACTGGGCGCGCGCGATAAGGGAAACGCGCAAGGTTGGCACGGCGCGGCTTAAAAGTCCGCGACTTGCAGCGCCTTGTTCAGATCGCGGTAAAGCTCGTTGAAGTCGCGCACCGCGCGTTCGAGCAGCGCGGGGAGGTCTTCCACGTCCGCCGGGTTGATGGCGAGGTTGGCGTGGTTGACGAAGGCGAGGTGCTGGTCGCCGGTGCGCATCTCCGCCGCCATCACGACGAAGAAGAGGCGTCGGCGCGCGGCGGGACGCAGCGCGCTGATCTCGCGGCGGATGAAAGCCGCGCCCTGCTCCTCTGCGTCGAAGGTTGGGTCGAGGATGACGATGTCCATCTTGTCTTCGCGCATCCGCTCGATGGCTTGCGTTGTGTCCTCTGCGACGAAGACTTCGTAGCCGCTCTCGACGAGCACGCGCGCGACGGCGAAGCGCTGCTCCTGCGTGGCGCACACCAGTGCGCGACGGTGATCCCACGCGCGGCGCATCACGCCCTGCGAGGCGGCGGTGGCGGCGGTGGTCATCGCGCGCGACAGGAGCGAGGAGAGCAGGTGCGCGATCTCGTCGCGGTCGGTGCGCAGCGCGTCCGGAGGCGGGGTCGCTTCGCTCTCCGTGCCGTCGAGGCGGAAGGCGGGCGCGGGCATTGGGCGGGCGAAGCGCGAGTCCTGCGTGGCGGGCACTTCGCCGATGTTGAGCGCACTCCCGTTGGCAGGCGCGCTCGCGGGCGCGGGCGGCTGCGCGTTGATGATGTGCTGACACTTCGGACAGCGGACGGTGAACGGGCGCGACGGCACCTTCGTGTCGTCGAGCTGCAAACGTGCGCTGCACTGCTGGCAAGTAATAACCATAATTTATGACAGGTGACAGGTGACAGGTGACAGGTGACGGGTATGACAAAGTCCTTACTTGTCACTTGTCACGGTTGACCTGTCACGGCTTTAAGTTAGGTCGAGCATCTGCGCGGGGCGGCGCGAGCCGTTGGCGGGCGGCAGACTGCTGTCGTTCTGGAGGTAGTCCTCCTTGATGGTGACGCCTTTGAGGGCGAGCTGGAGGTTGTGCGGGTTGGTGGCGAACGCCAAGCCGTCTTCGAGCGTGACGAGCTTGCGCTCGATCAAGTCTTTGATGACGCTGTCGAAGTCCTGCATCCCGTCGAGCTTGCCGTCGCACATGGCATCGAGCAGAGACTTGCCCTCGCTCTCGCCGCTCGCCAGATATTCGCGCGTGCGCGGCGTGGATTTGAGAATCTCAACCGCCGCGACGCGACGCGTGCTATCGGCGTGCGGGATGAGACGCTGCGAGATGATGTAGCGGAAGGTCTGCGAGAGCCGCGTGCGGATGACCTGCTCCTCGTTCTTCGGGTAGAGACCAATGATGCGATCAATGGTTTTGGAGGCGTCGATGGTGTGGAGCGTGGAGAGGACGAGGTGTCCGGTCTCGGCGGCTTCCAGCGCGATCTCGGTCGTCTCGTAGTCGCGCATCTCGCCGATGAGGATGACCTTCGGCGCTTGCCGCAGCGCGGCGCGCAGAGCGGAGGGGAAGTCCTGCGCGTCCGTGCCGATCTCGCGCTGATTGATCGTCGAGCGGCGGTGCATGTGGAGAAACTCGATGGGGTCTTCGATGGTGACGATGTGGTAGTGGTGCTCGTTGTTGATGCGGTCGATGATGGCGGCAAGCGTCGAGGTCTTCCCCGCGCCGGTCGGACCCGTCACGAGGACGATGCCGTTGCGAAGGTTCGTGATCTCGGAGAGGGATTCCGGAAGCTGCAAACTTTCGAGCGAGGGAATCTCGGTCGGGATGACGCGCATCACGATGGAGTAGGTGCCGCGCTGCTGGAAGATGTTGACGCGGAAGCGAATCTTGGTGGGGAGCGACCACGAGAGATCGACCGAGCCGGTGTGCGCGAGACGCGAGGCGGCGTCGGGGTTACCCTCCATCAGCGAGAGCGCGATGACCTCGGTCTGATAGGGCGAGAGCTTTTGCAAGCCCAGCGGCTGGACGCTCGTCAGCTTGCCGTTGACCTCGATCTGCGGCTGCTGACCGACCGAGAAATTGAGGTCGCTGATTTTGTCCGAGACGAGCAGCATCCGCTCGATAACGGGCGGCAGATCAAAGAAACTCATGCCGGTAATTACTCCACCTTCGGTTGGGAAGATTGATCGGGAAGAAACCGCTTGAGAGTGAGGAGCTTCGCGAGGCGGGCGCTTTAGAAGCAGATGCTTGAAGCGCCGTAAGCATTCTCTCTAATCGAACGGTTTAACGCAAGCAGAAACTTCTGTAAGGCTAAACGCGGTGGTTTTCCCGACTATAAGCCGTCGAGAAACTCCCGCGTGCGTTGCGCGATCTCTACGGCGGGCATGGTGAGGAGCGCGCTGACGACGGCGACCGCATCCGCCCCGGCGTCGAGCGCGGCGCGCGCCGTCTCGCGCGTGATGCCGCCGATGGCGACGAGCGGGATCGCTGGGTTGAGCGCAGAGCGCGCGCGGGCGAGCAGTTCAAGACCGACCGACGGATCGGGATTTTCCTTCGTCCGCGTCGCGAAGACGGGACCGAAGGCGACGTAATCCACAGGCAGGTGCGCGGCGGCTTCGATTTGCGCGAGGGTGTGTGTCGAGTAGCCGATGATGAAGCGTTCGCCGAGCAGGCGTCGCGCGGCAGACGGCGAGAGATCGTCTTGACCAAGATGCACGCCGTCGGCTTCGAGCGCGAGCGCGATGTCGGCGCGGTCGTTGATGATGATGGTCGCGCCGCGCTCGCGCGCCGCGCGCACCGCGTCCTGCGCGTCGCGGTAAAAGTCGCGTGGAGCGGCGTGCTTCTCGCGCAACTGCACTATGCGCGCGCCGCCTTCGGTCAAACGCGCGACCTGCTCGGCGTGCGTGAGCCCGGAGAGGCGCGCGTCGGTCAACGCGTAGAGCTTCGGCAGGATCAGCCTCTTCGTCATCTTATCGGCAGGATTGGTCTCTTAGTCATTTCAACGGTGCGGTTGGTCGCTTCGATGTTTCGGTCGCCGCGCTTCCAGCGCGCGCGGGTCGAAATTCGTTAACTCCGCGCGCGCCTTCTCTCAAACTTCTCTCAAAGGATATATCAATGGCGCTCATCTGGCGTGCGCCGTTTGCCGTTCGAGGCGACTCGTCGCCCTTAACTTTTGGCGGAAACCGCACCCTTCCCGACCCGTCCGGCGAATAACTCTTGCCCACCCCCCGCCGCGATAGGGCATAATCATGTGGGGAGGCTAGCGTGATGAAGCGTTGTCCACAGTGTGACTTCATTTACGAAGACGAGCAGCGCGTTTGCGATTTCGACGGGAGTGAACTCGCCGCCTACGACACAGCGGCGCTGCCGCCCCCGGAAATCGCTGCGCCGCCGCCGCAGGCAGTCCCGCCGGTCAAGTCACGGCGAAGGGGCTTCATACTTATCCCGGTCGCCGGGGTTATCCTGGCGGCAGCTCTCTACTTCGTCTATTACTCCCTCCCGCACCAAGCCGCGCCGAAGGATACATCTCAGTCGCCGGTTAAACTCACGCCGACTCCACAGCCCGAGTCGCATTCGGTTCTCGTGCCGATACCTGCGGCTGACACTCCTGCACCCGCTCCGACGCCTTCCGTGCGCGAAGTGAAAGCAGTCAGGCGCGCGCTTCCGACGGTGAGGCGTCCGTCCGTCAACGACCACCCGCCTTCCCCCAGACAGGAAGTGAAGCCGGAGGGGGCGCGCCCTCAGAAAGAATCGAAGCTCGGTTCAATCATGAAGAAGACCGGGCGCTTGTTGAAGAAGCCTTTCAAGTTCTAGCGAGGCGCGAGTAACAACTGGGGAGCGATGGCAAGAACCAGGGAGTGGCAGACGGAGCATTTAACCCGACCCCGCACGTCTGTTCCGGCAGTGCTCTATCGCCTCCGCCACGCACCGTTCGACCTCCGATAGATCGAGCGGCTTCAGCAAGTAGGCGTAAACATCGAACGTTCCCCACCTGTGTGACGCCTCGACGGGCGCGCCCGACATGACGATAACGCACACATCCGGATAGAGCGCGTACACCCGTCTGACGAGTTGCACGCCGCTCATCCCCGGCAAGGAGACATCAGTCAGCAGGACGTCGAACTTCCGCTCGGAGAGTAGCGCGAGGGCTGCTTCGGCGGTCTCGACGTCGGCGCAAGTGTAATGAGACGAGAGGACTTCGCGGAGCAATTCACGGACGGGGGCTTCGTCTTCGACGATGAGGACGGACACGGTGAGGGTGTCTCCTATCAAATCAAACTTGATTAAACTTCGAACCTGATGCGGGCTCGCACTACCATCCGCCCGGCGGGAGAGTATCGCCGTCGCCGCAAGCGTGTCAACGGCGCGAGGCTTTGCCTGTCAGAAGGTCGTTGCAGAACGGGTCGTCAGGCTACCCGACGGAAGAGGGCTTGACGTGAGTAAGGAGCGACGAATCATATATAGCTTTGGGAAAGTTATATGTCCTTACATTTGATCAAAGCCAGAGAGCATCATGCTGGATGTCAGGAAAATCATCGCGCAACAGAATCGAGGGATTTTGCTTGATGTGGTTGTGTTCTTATTTCAACTGGCTTTGATGCGGGTTCTCGTGGGGGCGTTAGCTGATCTGATTCGAGAGGCTCAGGAAGACGCCACGGCTAAGGCGGAGGTGGCTTTATTCTGTTTGGGACTTTGCTTCCTGCAACCCGTCGGCGCGATGCTCAAGCGCCGTCGCCTTAGCCAGAGACGTGCTGACGAAGAAAACGCCTACGCTCAAGTCGTCAAGAATTTCGGGTGCTACTACCTTGTCGCACAGCTCATTCTGATGGGTGCAGGTATCTCTTTCATCATGGGCGTTTTCGGCAAACCTCACCTGCTCGATTCAGTCTGGTTAGGACAATTGCTGGTGGCGCTGCCTCTGGCTTTCTTGAATTTGGGCATCATGAGCCTCTCCCTGACGCCGCCGCGACGTAAGCCCCTCTCGAAGTTCTTCGCGTCGCCGCAATCAGAAATGCTTGGCGACCTGTGCCTCTTCCTTAATATGATCTTGTGGCAGATGTTCTGGGGATTTTTGATGAGCTTTAGAGCGTCTTCGATAACGGATGAACTTATCTGGGTCAGCCTTTTTATCCCACAGAAGGGATACACAATTCTTGCCCAACTCGGGTGGTTCATATTAGCCTTTTTTATCTTCTACATACCGCCCCGGTTCATTTATTTAGTTGAAGATAAACATCGCAAAGTAGCGTGGCTGACAATGTGGCTGGCGAATACACCCGTCGTTTTACGCATCCTGTTGGGCAGGAGTTAAGACCTACCCCCTTCGAGACGATGATCACACCCCTCTGGTCTCTGCGACGCCTGCACGCGCTCGATGACGCGCAGATCGACGAACTCGCCGGTGTCTTGCTCGACTGCGTCGAAGGCGGTGCGTCGGTGGGCTTCATGCGCCCGCTGACGCGCGACCGCGCCGTGGCGTTCTGGCGTCGCGTGGCGCAAGGCTTGTCCGCCGGCGAACGCGCGCTGCTGGTCGCCGAAGATGCGCAAGGTCTGTGCGGCACAGTGCAGTTGGTGCTCGAACAGCCCGAGAACCAGCCACACCGCGCCGACGTGTCGAAGATGCTGGTGCATCGCCGCGCACGCCGACAGGGGCTGGGGGCAGCGCTGATGCGAGCCGCTGAAAACACGGCGCGCGAATGCGGCAGGACGCTGCTCGTGCTCGACGCCGTCACCGGCGGCGACGCCGCACGCCTGTATGAGCGACTGGGCTGGGTGCGTGTGGGCGACATCCCCGGCTATGCCCTGTTCCCGCAGGGCGGGCTTTGCAGCACGACGGTGTACTACCGCAATCTCGACGGTTAGTTTGAGCATCCCCAATAGCGCGCATATCAACCTCGCGCGGCTAACGATTCGGGAACGATTTCTCTCTCATCTTGCTGCTTGTTGCCTCCACCTGCTTCCCCTATGATGGCGGCAACCCATTGTGATTTAAGATTCGGCGCACCCTGCTGCGCCATCTCTCATAGAGGTAGAGCACATGGCACTCATCGGTGCGAACGAGTTGAAACGGAAGATGCTGATCGCGGTGGACGGTCAGCCCTACACTGTCATGGAAGTCTTCTTTGCGAGCCCGACGGCGCGCGGCGCGGCGACGATGGTGCGCACACGCCTGCGCCACCTGCTGACGGGCTCCGTGCAGGAGAAGAGTTTTAAGGCGACGGAAAAATTCGCCGAGCCGGACGTGCAGCTCATCCCAGCATCCTTCCTCTACTCAGACGGCGAGGGCTGCCACTTCATGGACGAGTCTTCTTACGATCAGTTCACGCTCACGGAAGAGCAGATCGGCGACGACCGTGGCTATTTGAAAGAGGGCACGACGCTGCAAGTCTTGAAGTACAACGGCGAGCCAGTCTCGCTGCAACTGCCACCGTTTGTCGAACTCGTCGTCGCCTCGACCGAGTTGGGCGTGAAAGGCGACACGGCTTCGGGCGGCGGCAGCAAGGTCGCCACGCTCGAAACCGGCATCACGGCGCGCGTGCCGCTCTTCATCAAAGAGGGCGAGACCGTGCGCGTTGACACGCGGACGGGCGAGGTCGCGGGAAGAGCTTAGTTTTGTTTCCAGTTTTCTCTTGGCGACTTTGCGCCTTTGCGTGAAAATCTATCCTCACGCAAAGGCGCAAAGTCGCGAAGGGTCTTCTGCGGTGTAGCTACCGACTGCCATCACACTATGAAGATGAAAAGAAGTATAAACGCACTCGCGCTGCTTCTCTCCCTGTCTCTTCCTACCATCACGCTCGCGCAGAACGCGCAGCGCAGCACGCAGCCGCGTCGCGTCGTCGCTGTGCGCGCCGCGCGGATGCTCGACGTGCGGACGGGCGCGTTCGTCAACAACCCCGTGATCATTATTGAGGACGATAAGATCGTCTCGGTCGGCGCTGGACTAGCGATTCCGGCGGGCGCGCAAATTCTCGATCTCGGAAACCTGACGCTCGTGCCCGGCTTGATCGACTGTCACACGCACGTGCTGCTCGAACCCGAAGACGAGCGCGGCGCGCCGCCCGTCGTCACGAAGTCGCAAGCGTATCGCACGGTCGAGGGCGTCGCCGCCGCGCGCAAAGAGTTGGAGGCGGGATTTACGACGCTGCGCGATCTCGATAGCGAGGGCGCGGGCTTCGCCGACGTGGCGGTGCGCGACGGCATCAATCGCGGCGTCATTCCAGGTCCGCGCCTGCTCGTCGCGACCGATCCGCTCACCATCACCGCCGGGGCGATGAACAACGCCGGACTCAACTCCGACCTCCTCGTCCCCGATCCTTCAATCATCACAGACACGCGCGAGCAGATGATCGCCGCCGTGCGCCGCAACGTGAAGTACGGCGCGGACTGGATCAAGATTTACGCGACGGGTCCCATGCGCTACGTCGATCCCACAACACTCGATCCCCTGTCACAGTTCTCGCTCGAAGACGTGCGCGCGATTGTCGGTGAAGCTGCGCGCTGGAAGCGTGACGTGGCGGCGCACGCCTATGGCGGCGAGGGCGCGAAGAACGCCATACGCGGCGGCGTCCGCTCACTTGAGCACGGCATGATGCTCGACGACGAGGCGTTGAGACTGCTCGTCGAGCACGGCACGTATTGGGTTCCGACTTTGATGGTCTATGTGCCGCGCACTTCGGAAGACGACACGGAGTTGCGCCGCAAGATCGTCGCGAGCCACAAGGTTGTCTTCCAGAAGGCGATGAGAATGAACGTGAAGATTGCCTTCGGCACGGACGCGGGCGCGTTCGAGCACGGCACGCAGGCGCGCGAGTTTCAGTTGATGGTGGACTACGGCATGAAGCCCATCGAAGCGATCCGCGCGGCGACCACGCGCGCCTCGGAGCTGCTGCGGATGGAAAAACAGATCGGCTCCATCGAGCCGGGCAAGTTCGCGGACATCGTCGCCGTCGAAGGCGACCCGCTCGCCGACATCACGGCGCTCGCGCGCGTCCGCTTCGTGATGAAGGGCGGCGAGGTTTACAAATCTCCCAGATAGCGCGCTGCTCAATCACTACCCTTTGCGCGTCTTGAAGTCCGAGCCGCTGTAAGCGGGATCGAACTGCCGCATGTATTCGGGCATGGAAGGCTCTTGGCGAAACTTGCCCCCGCGCGTGGCGAGCCAGCGTTGCAGCCAGGAGATGCCGACCGCACCGACGTAATCATCGCGGCTTTGGTAAGCCGGATCACTGAGGGCTTCATCGAGTGTAATGAACTCGTAGCCGCGTCGCCGCATCATCTCGACGACTTCGGCGAAGTGATCGCCGTTTAACTGGTTCGCGTGAACGAGCAGGATTTGCGGAATCTCGCGTTTGAAGAGATCGCGCGAGAGCTGTTCGTAGAACTCGAACATCGTCTCCATGTAGGGCACGTAGCCTTCCTCGACGCGACGCGCCTTCTCCGCGTCGCCTTTCGCGAGCGCGTCGGAGTAGGCTTCCGCGAAAATCCACTCCGAGTTGTCAATCGTCACGGGCGCAACCTTGTAGCCGCGCGCTTCGAGGAAACGCTCGAAGGCACGCCTGTCTGCGAGCGTGTGCCCGGTGTTGAGGAACGGGTGGCGGAAGTACCTCAACTTTTTGCCGCGCTCGGCGAGAAGCCCGCGCGTGACGGGCTCTCCTTTGATGACCTCCTGCTCGAAGGTGGCGAGCGGCGTGTTGTAGAAAGATTTGTGCGAGTAGGTGTGGTTGCCAAGCTCCAGCCCGGCGTCGAGCCACGCGCGAAGTGCTCCGGTGCGCGCCTCGCGCTGCCCTGCCGCGTTCAGCTTGTTCTCGTTGACGAAGCCGATTGCCGGGACGCGATTCACGCTTATAGTCGCGATTATCTTTTTCAAATTCTCCGAGACCTGCTCGCCCGTGCTTCGCCCCGCATCGCCCGTCATCGGCAGATCGTCAAACGTGACGGCGACGCGGCGCGCGTTCGAAGGCGTCTGCGCGTGCGCGTTGCAGGCGAGAACGACGAACGCGACGACGAAAAAGGCGCGAGGGCGCAAAAACCTGCGCTGGTTCGCGGTCATCGGAAATACTCCTTTGTCGCTTAATGAGAGCCTACGTCTCGCGCCGTCGCGCGTCATTGACTCTGTTCGACCTTGATGCCCTGCCACTTCTTCGTGTAGATGTCGAACTGCTGCATGTAAGGCGATAGGTACGGCTCGTCGCGAAACTCCGCGCCCCGCGCCATCGCCCAGCGTTGCAGCCAGGAGATACCCCACGCGCCCGTGTAGGTGTCGGGCTGCTGGTACGCCCGATCAGCCGTCGCCTCGTCGAGCGTGACGAAACGGTAGCCGCGCCGCCGCATCATCGCCGCCAGATCGTCGAACTTCTCGCAGTTGAGCGCGCTCATGGTGAGCATCAAGACTTGCGGCGGCTCGTAGCCGAGCGTGTCGCGAGAAAGTTGTTCATAGAACTCGAAGACGCGCTCCATGTAGGGCACATACTCGTCTGCGATGCGACGCATACGCGCTTCGTCTTCGTCGCGGCGCGCGTCTGCATAGGCTTTGCCGAAGAGCCAGTCGAGGTTGTCAATCGTCACCTTGTGAATCTTCATCTCGCGCGCGGCGAGGAAACGCTCGAACGCCTCTTTCGTCTCGCGGCTCGCGCCGACGTTCAGATACGGGTAGCTGAAGTAACGCAACTTTTCGCCGCGCTCGCGCGCGAGTTGGCTCGTCAAGTACTCGCCGCGCAGCACATCCTGTTTGAAATCTTCGAGCGGCGTGTCGGAGAGGTTCGGGTGTGCGAAGCCCTCTGAGCCGAGTTCCATCCCTGCGTCGAGCCACATGCGTAACAACTCGACGCGTCCTTCGTCCTGCAAGCCCTCTCGGTACAACTGCGACGCGTTGACGAAGCCGACGGCACGCACGTCGTTCGCACGCAGGCTCGACAGAAGCCCGCGCATATCTTTTTCGGCGCGCGGCTGAGACCACGTCTGCGACATCGGCAGCGTGACGAAGGTGACGGCGACGCGACGCGACGCATTGGTCGGTTGCGCGCGCACGCGATCTGAAACGCGCTTCCCTTCTCCCGCGACTGCGCCGTGCGCGACGAAGAGTGCGGACGCGAGCGCGAGCACGGCGACGAAGGCTAAAGCGAATGGCGCGCGCGCCGAGGTTGAAGATGAAGCTGGCTGAACCTTGATCAAGCGTTGAATTCTCTGCACGAGCGAGCCGCCGTCCGCCGCGAGGGCAAGCCCCGAAGTCTCGGCGGGCTTCAGTCTGAGTTGTTCGAGCACGGTCAGAGCGCGCGCGTAAGAGAGCACATCGCCCGTCGCCGCCACCGCCAAGTCGTCGCAGACGTGCTCGCGCTCGGCGCGTATGCGGCGCGCGACCCACCACGTCGCCGGATGATAGAAGAGCAGCGTCTCGACGAACGATTGCAGCAGGTTCACGAGATAGTCGTGTTGCCTGACATGCGCTAGCTCGTGCGCGATGATAGCTTCGAGTTGCGCGGCGTCGAGCCCTGCGAGCGCGCACGCGGGGACGAGTATGACCGGGCGCAGCCAGCCGACGAGCGTCGGGACTCCGACGAGCGCACAGCGGCACAGGCGCACCGCGCGCGCGACCTTGAGCCGACCGCGCAGACGCGCGAGCGCGACCTGAGAGCCGTGCAAGGGCGCAGCCCCGCGAGCCGCGCGCCTGAGCCTGCGACTCAACCACAACCCGCCCGCGAGCCGCGTTAAAAGCAACGCGACGCAAGCCAGCCACGCCATCGCGAGCCAAGGCAAAAGGGGCGCGAACCGCTCGCCCGCCCAGCGCCGCAAAGGCTCGCCAGCGCCGTTCTCATCAAACGCCTCCGCGGCGCGCGCGTGCGACTTCGACGACGCGAGCCCGCCCGACGCCGCCGTGTCCGTGCGCGCAGCTCGCTCGACGCCCGACGCGTCCGCGCGCCAGAGGCTCGACGTGAGCGCGCCCGGCGGGTCGAGCGTAAAGAACGTAGCGACGGGCAGCAGGAGCATCAAGAACATCGCGAGGCACGCGGCTGCGTAGCGTGCGCGCGCCGATGAATCGCCGAGCAGCGCGAGTGCACAGGCGAGCGTGAGCGCGACCAACGCGAGTTGCCAGACGGAGTGAAGAAGCGTCCAGCCCAGCGTTTGCAGGAGCGCGTTGTCGAGTAGCGTGTGCAGGTTCATCGTTTCTTACCCCGCTCGAAGTCGTCGAGCATCTCGCGTATGCGCGCCAGCTCTTGCGAAGAAGTCCGCTTCGCCGAGAGCGCTTGCAGGACGAGCTTCGAGGCGGAGCCCTCGAAGGCGCGCTCCAAGAGGTGCGCGAGCATCTGCTGCTGCGTCTGCTCCTGCGGCACGCGCGCGCGGTAGCGGTGCGCGCGCTCGCTTTCGTCGCGCTCGACGAGCCCCTTCTCCGTCATGATCTGCATGAACTTGAGGATGGTCGTATAGACCATGGTTTTGCGCCCGCTCAAGTGCTCGTGCACCTCGCGCACGGTCGAGGGACCGCGCTGCCACAGCACGCTCAGGATGTCCAACTCCGCGTCGGTCGGTCGCGGCGCTTTATGCTTCGGCATCTGCTCACACTCACCTTTCACCGTCCGTCGAACTTCCGGCGACGCGCCACCATACTACGAACCGTTTCGTACTGTCAACGAACTTCTTCGTACTTCATCACGCCATGCGCGATATGTACGCTTACGGGCACAGACGGGCGACGTGTGCGTGCGCCGCAGTTGACCCGTGCGATAAAATCGCGGACACTAGCGGCGACTTAACACCCGACGCGACGCACGAGAAGCTCGACAAAATTTCATCCGCGAAGGTTCGAGAGAAAAAGTGGCTCGGGAGACAGCGCACACGGGATCGACTGAAGCAGAGAGAGCGCCGCAGACGGTGCTCGTCGTCGAAGACTTCGAGGACACGCGCTTCCTCATGCGCGCGGAGCTGGAGCGGCGCGGCTATCGCGTCGTCGAAGCCGTGGACGGCGAAGAGGGCGTCGCGAAGGCTATAGCCGAGCGCCCCGACATCATCCTCATGGACATCGGTCTGCCAGGGCGCGACGGCATCGCCGCCACGCGCGAGCTGCGCCAGCGCGAGGAGATGCGCAAGGTGCTCATCGTCGCCCTCACCGCGCATCACGAGACCGAGTACCGCACCAACGCCCTCTCCGCCGGCTGCGACGCCTACCTCACCAAGCCCATAGACTTCGACTGGCTCAACGACCTCCTCAAACGCCTGCTGCCTTGAACCCCAAGGCGTAAATTCATTCACGACTTACCGGCTGATTGGGTAACTCACAGAGGCTTACGGCGGTTTAAGTTAATTGTAATGAATAAGCCTGAAGCGACATCTCTTGGTTGTTGGACTCTCTTGATTGGCGTGCTGTTCTCAATCCTTATTCCAGCGATCCTGCTTGGGAGCGGAATCTATATCAATGCGCTGTGGATTATTCTTATGCCGGGTTGGGCCGTCTTCCGTCCGGGGCGTGACGACGGATTTGGAATCTTAATGGCTACGATACTGGATGCGATGATTTGGTGGGCGATTGCTTATGGCGTTATTTATAGCATTGTGAAACGAACCGGCAGGGCTAACTATGAATGAGCGACTTGTTCCAATACCGGTTGCCACCGAACAAGTCATTCGACCGGACGCGCAGTTAGCGAGCCTCTTATTCTTAACATGACCTGCGCGCTGGTCAATTCCGGCGTTAGGCGCGATTCTTGTTAATGCTAATTGGTCTTGAAGATTTGAATCTATGGAAACGGATCAACTGCTCGAAACATGGGACATACACCAGCGCATCAACCTCTACCTGCTGGATGCGGTCAGCCCCGAAGCTTTGCGGGACGTGTCAGCCTCGAAGGGGCGCAACGTCGGCGAGCAGTTCGCGCACGTGCACAACGTCCGTCTGATGTGGCTGAAGTCAGCCGCGCCGGAGTTGTTAGGCGATCTGATTAAGATTGAAAAGGACGCCCCCGTGGATAAGGCGACGCTGCGACGCTCGCTCGAAGGATCGGGTCGCGCCGTGCGAGAGTTGTTGGCGAGGTCGGCGGCGGACGGCGGGAAAGTTAAGGGCTTCAAGCCGCACGTCGTCGCTTTCCTCGGCTACCTCGTCTCGCACGAGTCGCACCATCGCGGGCAGATCGCTCTGACGCTCAAGCAGGCGGGTCATCCGGTCGAGAAGAAAATCCTGTTCGGCTTGTGGGAGTGGGGCGTGCGGTAGCGTTAGTGTCTGAGCGTCGCTAGTGTGGCGCGACACGAAGCCACGCGTTTGACGCTTCGCGTCAAGCAAATAGCATCAGGAGAATTTGTTATGAAATCATTTTCAAACGTGCTTCGCGCGGCGGCGTTGCTGCTGCTCTCGGCGCTCGCGCTTTTCGGCGGCACAGCAGCGCGGGCGCAGTCGGGTCGCGGGATGATGCAGGGCTACGTCGCCTTCGAGGATGTCGCCTACAACGATCTGGCGGAGAAGAAAGTCCGCGCACGTGTGGAGCTACGTGGGAGCACGGAATATAACCGGGACGTTTCCTACAAGACCGAGACGGACGAGCACGGCGCATACGACTTCAAATCGATCTCGATGGGCGAGTACGTGCTGCGCATCTCTTCGCCCGGTCACGCAACTTACGAGGCGGAGATTTACATCCCTTCCGACTTCGTCTGCCGCCTCGCCACCATGCTCAAGAAGGAAGGCGGCAAGGGAGCCGCGGGTCGGAAGAACTGAGACGGCACGTGTGGGCGATGCCAGACAGTCGCACGCCGCACGCATTTACGTCCGACAACGGTTGCGCGTCGCCTCTGCGCTTTCGCCTCCATGCCCCGCCGGGTAAAATCAACAACTTGAAACGAGAGCCGGTTCGTTTTCGTTGATCTCTGAGCGACGATCCTTCTTCGCCCGCGTGTGCGACATGAGTTTTGATCCGCGAAACATTCTCGTCATAGACTTCGGTCAGATGGGCGACGTGATGCTGAGCCTGCCCGCGCTCGCCGCGCTCAGGCAGCGTTTCCCGCGCGCGCGCATCACGGTCGCCGTGGGCAAGCCCGGCAAACAGATCGTCGAGCTAACGGGCTCGGCGGACGAAGTGCTGATCGTTGATCGCGTCGCGCTGCGCGACGGGTTCGCGCCCGCGTCCATCTTTAAGATCGCGCGGCTCGTCAAAGAGGTCAGGCAGCGCGGGTTCGACTTCGTCGTCGATCTGCACAGTCTCTCAGAGACGAACCTGCTCGGTTATCTCTCAGGCGCGCCCTCGCGCCTCTACTCGCGCCGACCGGGTCGCTCGCTCGACTTCCTCTCAAACTTTCGCCCTGCCCCGCGCGTCGAAGATCGCGAGAAGCATGCGGTCGAACGCTACCTAGACGTAGTTGCGCCGCTCGGCGTTGGCGAGGTCTCGCGCGAGCCGCGACTCCCTCTGCGCGAGGAAGCGGAGCGCGCCGTCGAGCAGTTGTTCAGACGGGAGAAGGTCGGCGGGGACGCGCCGCTCGTCGGGGTCTTTCCGGGCGCGGGCAATCCGAGCCGCCAGTGGAGGCTCGAACGCTTCGCCGAGATCGCCGAGCGCGTCGCGCGCAACGATAACTTACGCACCCTCGTCTTCCTCGGACCCGAAGAGCGCGCACGCGCACGCGAGATTCGCGCCGCGTTCCCCGCGCGCACGACGACCTTCATTGAGAAGTTGGACATCCCGCAACTCGCCTCCGCGCTCGCGCGCGTCAGCGTGCTCGTCTCGAACGACACGGGACCCGTCCACGTCGCCGCCTCGGTCGGCACGCCCGTCGTCGTCATGGTCGGTCGCCTCACGCGCGACGGTTACGAACCGGTAGGTTCGCGCCACCGCACCATTTACGGACGCGATATCGATGCGATCACGGTTGAAGAGGTTTACGCCGCGACTCGCACGGCGCTCGCGGCTGAGCGCACCGCCTCGATCTTCGCGAGTTGAGCCGTCGGCTACGTTTCGAGACTTCCCCCAAAGCCACGCTCCGCGTGGGTCTTGCGCCTCCCAAGCGACCGCGCCGCGCTCAACAAATTCTCAAAGGCAGGGTATGGACAAGCCGCGTTTGTTTGTGTGATACTGATTTTGCCGCCCCTCGCGCGGCTTTCGAAGGGATCACTTGACAGCCGAGACCGACCGAGCCTTCCAGCGCCGACGCAAGGTCTCGCCGACGACCCCACAGACACGCCCCACGGGTCGCCGCAAACTCTGAAACAACTGAACTTTTAACCCTCACCGTAAGCTCTCGGTCAGCGAGCGTCTTGGCGCGCGCGTCCGCGCATTTCTGAAAAATCTTCCCGTCAACGCTTCGTCGCGCACGACCGCCGCCGGGGCGCACGCCGGGAATCCACATCTCTCAAACAGACTTCTCTCTGGAGTGAAACCCATGCTCAGACGAACTCCCAGCCTCCTCTCCTCACTCGCCATCGTCATACTCCCGCTTCTGTTTGCCTGCGCCGCGCGCGCGCAATCCGCCGCGCCGAGTTCGATACTCGCCTCGGCGCGCGCCGAGAACGACCGCGACCGCGACGGCTTGCAGGGACCCGTGCGCCGCATCCGCACCGAGAACGCCAAGCTCATCTACAAGGAAGGCAAGCAGGTCGAAGGTCAGCACAGCGTCATGGAGACGGCGACCTACGACATGAAGGGCGCGAAGATTGACAACGCCTACTTCCTCGGCGCGAGCGGCGCGCTCACCGGCAGAGAGGTCTATAAGTACGACGAGAAGGGCAACATCGTCGAGATGACGCTCTTCAACGCGGACGGATCGGTCATGAGCAAGGAGAAGTACGACTACGAGTTCGACGCGATGGGCAACTGGACGAAGATGCTCTCCTCCGTCGCCGTCATCGAGAACGGCAAGATGAGTTTCGAGCCGACCGAGGTCACCTTCCGCTTCATCAGCTACTACCTCGAAGACTCCGTCACGAAGAAACTGGCGGGACAGCCCGCCGCCGTAGCGCCCGCGAGCGCGCCTGCGATGAACGCGAGCGCCGCCGCCCCGAAAACGCAGCAACCGCAGCCCACAGGGCAGCCCGCCGCGCCGAAACAACAGCTCGCCAGCCTGCCCTCCGCGATGATGAAGTCTCAAGCTCCCGGCGTGGCGGCGCTCAACGCGCCCACCGCGACCGTCTCCACGGGCGTGAGCGCGCCCGTCGTGAAGGTTGATGACGATCTGCCGCCGCCGCCCAAGCCCGTGGTGAAAGCGCCCGTGCGCCCCATCTCCGGCGGTGTGCTGAACAGCAAAGCCTTAAGTCTCCCCGCGCCCCTCTATCCTGAGATCGCGAAACGCTCGCGCACGACCGGCATGGTCGTCGTCGAGGTCGTCATAGACGTTTCGGGCAGGGTCATTGCGGCGAAGGCTGTGAGCGGTCCGGAAATGTTACGCGACGCCGCCGAGCGCGCCGCGATGCTGGCGAAGTTCACGCCCGCGCTGCTCTCAGGTCAGCCGGTGAAAATGACCGGCACGATCAACTACAACTTCACGCTCTAAAGCCCCTGTGCGTCGTCGCACGGCAAACTTCACAACTGACGGACGAAAGAAAAACAACCATGTCACTGAATGGACAGTTGAGCGATCTTCACCTGAGCGAGCTGATCGAGTTTTTCTGCAACCAGCGCAAGACCGGGCGGCTGAAAGTAGATTACGCGCTCGCCCCCGGCGTCTTCTTCATCAAGGACGGCGAGTTGGTTGACGCCAAGGTCGGCGCTTTGAACGGCAAGGACGCCATCTTCTTCGCGCTCACACTGCCGAGCGCCGCCTTCGACTTCAACGCCGGCATGAACTCTTCGCGCCGCACGATCAGCGAGCCGTGGGCGAGCGTCGTGCTCGAAGGCTTGCGCCGCATCGACGAGGGCGTGATGCCGCAGTTCGATGCCTTCGTCGGTGAAGAAGAGGTGGACGAGGCGACGCTCGACTACTTGAACTGTCTCGAAGAGGCGAAAGCCAAAGAGGTCGCGGCTGCAAAGTCGGGCGACAAGCAGACTTCCGAAGATCAAAGCGAGGCGGATGTGACGACCGCGTTCGCGCCCCTCTCCATGACGGTCGAGGCGTCAAACGGTGGAGGTAGGAGCAAGGCGATGATCGCGGGCGTCGTCGCGGCGCTCGTGCTCGTCTGCGCCGTCGCGGCGATCCCCGTCAGCCGCCACTTCGCGCGCAAGGAAGCGCCCGCCGCCGCGCCGCCGCCAGCGACCGCGAGCGCGACGAACGACACTCCCGCCACCAACCCGACAGCGAGCGACAGTGCGAGCGCGCCCGCCGAGCCGAACGCAACAGACACGGCTGGGACGGAAGAAGCCGCGCGGCGCGAACAGCAGCAACGCGACGCACGCGAGCGTGCGCGTAAGCAACGCGAGGAAGCCGCCAAGAACGCCGGACAAGATCAGACCATGACGAGCGTCGCACCGAAGCCTGCGCCGACGACACCTGCGGGCGCAAAGACCGTGCGCGTCCAGATCAGCTACGACGACGCGGGTCGCGTGACGCAAGCCTCCGCTGTCGGCACAAGCCCCGGCGCGGAAGCCTACGCCGCCGCCGCCGTCCGCATCGCGCGCTCGCGCCACTTTACCCCCGGCAAGGCTGGCTCGACCGTCATCACGATCCCGATCAACTGAAGAAGTAGAAATTAAAAAGGTAAAAGGCAAAAGTGAGGCGACGACTCGTCCTTCACTTTTGCCTTTTACCTTTTTAATTTTGCCTTACTTGAGTCCGACCGCGCCGAGCGCGACGAGCAGCGCACGTTTCAAGCCGTGGTCGCGTTGGCGCGGGTCGTACCACTCTTCGGTCGTGTGCGAGCACCCGCTGGCTCCGCCCGCGCCGATGGTTAAGGCGGGGACGCCGAGCGAGATGGCGACGTTCGAGTCGGTCGAGGAACAGTCGAGTCGCGGCTGGTAACCGACGGCGCGCGTCGCCGCTTGAGCCAGAAGGACGAGCGGAGAGTCAGGAGCGGTCAGCCCGCCCGGTCTATCTCCGATCAACTTCATTTCGAGTTCGAGCGGCGCGACCCCGGCGCGGCGCGCGGCGTTCTCTTCCGCCGCCGCCTCACGCACCGCGCGCCGGAAGAAAGCGTCGAGGCGCTGCAACTCTTCCGCCGACTCCGAGCGCAGATCGACATCGAACGTCGCCTCGTGCGCGATGACGTTGACGCCCGTGCCGCCCGCCACGCGCCCGACGTTGAAGCTCGTGCGCGGTCGCGCGGGCGCAGGGTACGTCACCAGTCGCGCTATCGCCCGCCCCGACGCGTGCACAGGGTTCGCCGCGCCGAAGTCGCCCCACGAGTGACCGCCCGCGCCGGCGAAACGCACGCGGTAACGACGCGACGCGAGCGCGGCGTTCGTGATGCGCTCGACGCCCGGTCCGTCGAGACTAAGAAAAGCATCGATCTCTTTCGCCCACTCGCCCGCGGTCAACAGGTGGCGCGCGCCGCGCAAGTTCCCCTCGCCCTCTTCGCCCACTGTTCCGACGAAGAGCAACGATCCTTCCGTCTCGATCTCAAACTCGTCGAGCGCGCGCGCCAACGCGATGAGCGCGGCGAGCCCGCAGCCGTCGTCGGCTATCCCTGGCGCAAGCATCCGCCCGCCCTCGCGACGCACGGTGAAAGAAGTTCCTTCGGGGAAGACCGTGTCGAGGTGCGCGCTCAAGACGACGAGCGGGCGCAAGCCTCTCCCGCGACGCAGCGCGACGCAGTTCCCTTCCTCGTCCAGCCGCGCGTCCTTCAACCCGCACAGACGCAGACGCGCCGCGAGATACTCTGCGCGCGCACGCTCGCCAAACGGCGGCGCGGGAATCGCGCACACATCGGCGTGCTCTTCCGTGATCTCTTCGGCGCGCTCCTCGAAGAACTGAAACGCGCGCAGCACGCGCCCGTCCCCCAGCAGATCGCTGACGACTTGTTCGTGCGAGATGGCGGTCGTCGGACTAGCCATGACAATCGACGATGAAGTCGGAACGATGAACGATGAAGTGAAGACAAAATCTTTCAGTTCATCGTTCATCGTTCCGACTTCATCGCTTCCTTTCAGACGAGCTGCATCACTTCATCTTCGCTCAAGACGCCCTGCGCGCTCTTGGCGTGTTCGTAGATGCGCGCGACGCGTTCGTCGCTCGCCTCCAAGCCCCTTGATTCGAGCCAGTAGATGACGTTGGACTTGCCGCTCATGGGTCCGACCTCGATCACCTGTCGAAGTCCGAACAGCCCGGCGGGCACGCCCGAATAAATTAAGTCGGCGAGTTCGTTGTCGCCCTTGCGGAAGCTTTTGATGACTGCGGCGGCGTGGACGCCCGTCGCCGTGCGGAAGGCGTCGCGACCGAAGACGGGATAGTTGAGCGGAATCGTCCACTTGCAGCTCGCCGCCGCCGCCTCGCAGTAATCTTTCAGCTTCGAGAGATCATTGTCGATCCAGCCCAAGAGTTTCAGATTGACGAGCAGTTGATCCATCGGCGTGTTGCCGACGCGCTCGCCGATGCCAAGCGCCGAGCCATGCACCTGATCCGCGCCGCCCTCGATTGCCGCCAGCGAGTTGATCACGCCCAAGCCCCGATCCTGATGACCGTGCCAGTCGAGCCGCACACGCTCGCCCTGCTCCTCGATGATCTTTTTCACGAAGCGCACGACCGCGCGCGCGCCGTCCGGCGTCGAATGTCCCACGGTGTCGCAGACGCAGACGGCGCGCGCGCCGCAGCGGATCGCCGTCGTGTAGAGCGCGCGGATCGTCGCGGGGTCGGCGCGCGTCGTGTCCTCTGTGACGAACATGACGGGCAAGCCTTCGGAGACGGCGTAGGTCACGGCTTCCTCGGTCAACTTCAGGAGTTGTTCGAGCGTCCAGCCTTCAGCGTAAGAGCGCACGGGCGAAGAGCCGATGAAGGTGCAGGCTTCGATGGCGATGCCAGCGCGCTGCGAGATTTCGGCGATGGGGCGGATGTCGTTCTGGTGTGTGCGCGCGGCGCAGTTCGGGCGAATCCGCATTTTCTGCTCGACGATCTCGCGCGCGAGCCGCTCGACGCCCGCGGCGTGCGTGCCGCCCGCGCCCGGCAGACCGATGTCCGCTGTGTCGATGCCGAGATCGTCCATCAGGTGGAGCAGTTCGAGTTTACGCTCAACCGACGGCTCGCAGACGGATGGCGATTGCAGACCGTCGCGCAGAGTCTCGTCGTCGAAACTGATGCGCCGGTTGGGCGCGCCAAATGTCGGCTCGACACGGTTCCAGTCGTAAATCAGATCACTCGCGGGCACTACCGTTAACCTCCTCGAATGGCGGGGAAATTTTCGCTCGCTACGGGGCGTGCTTCGATGTTTGAAGCATTGCAACCGCCGTGCGGATTGTCAAGCAAGACCAACTTCGCGCGGCGTGCGGTCGCTTGTGATGCCTCATGACTCGCTCAGTATCTCCCGCTTTGACTTGCGCCGCGTGCGTGTTGTAGCTTCGACGCTCGCGGCGACCAATTCGCGCTGCCACGGCAAAACTCCCCGCGTAAAATTTTCGGATGACCTCTTTCAAGATCGCCGTCGGCTCGGTTCGCTCCGCCAAGCTGCTGGCTGTGCGCGCGGCTTGCGCGCGTGTGGCGACGGTTGATCCGGCGTGGGGCAAAGCCGAGATCGTCGCGCGCGAGGTAGAGACGGGCGCGCCCGCCATGCCGCTTACCGACGCGCAACTGATGCGCGGGGCGCGTGAGCGCGCGCTCGCCGTGCGCAGGCTCTTGCGCGGCGAGGGCGAGACGGCGCATCTCTACGTCGGGCTCGAAGGCGGCTTCCACTGCGTCACGCTCGACGGCGTGCGCCACACCTTCCTGCAAGGCTGGGCTTATGCGACCGACGGCAAGCGCGGACACTTCGGCATCAGCCCTTCGGTGAGCGTGCCCGCCTCGATTGTGCGCGCAGTCATCATCGGCAGGCGCGAGCTGGGCGACGTGATCGATGAGGTGGCGGGCGAGCGCGACGTGCGAAGCAAGCAGGGCGCGTGGGGCGTCATCTCGCGCGAGCTGCTCACGCGCGCGCAGAGTTTTGAAGTGGCGCTCATCGCGGCGTTTGCGCCGTTCTATAATTCGGAATTGTACCTTTAGCACGTACACAGTCGCGGGACGACCGCCCCGCCTGAACATGAACGACGACGCGAAAGCCACGCCGCGCGGTTAGGAGATTCTCCTCTCGCCTGAGACAGACCGGATGCTAAACAGAAAGGGCGGCACAGACCGAAAGCCCAAACGCTTACGCGCGAAACTGTTGCTCATACTTGCGGGCGTGCTCTGCGGCCTGCTGGCGGGCGAAATTTGTTTGCGCGTCATCGGCTTCAGAAATCTAAACCTTTACAGGGTAGACCCCGACGTTGGTTTCTCGCTCAGACCGCGGGCGGAAGGTTGGTGGCACAACGAGGGTACGACATACATCAAAATCAACGGCGACGGTTTGCGCGACCGCGAGCACGCGAAACAGAAGCCGCCCGACACGCTGCGCGTCGCCGTGCTCGGAGATTCGTTCACCGAAGCTCTGGAGGTCGAGATGGAAGACGCCTGGTGGGCGGTCATGGAGCGCGACTTGCAGCGCTGTGACGCTTTGGCGGGGCGCAGAGTCGAAGCCATCAATTTCGGCGTGTCAGGTTTCTCTACGGCGCGGGAGTTAATCACGCTACAGCGACGCGTCTGGCAATACTCGCCCGACATCGTCGTGCTGAACCTGACGACGATCAACGACATCAAAGACAACTCCAGAGTTCTCAACCGAGAGTATGCAGCGCTCCCGCTGCCGTACTTCATTTACAAGGGCGACAGGCTCGTGCTCGATGATTCCGCGCTGGCTGCCCGAAACAACTCGCTCTACTTTCGTTTACAGCAAACATTTCTGGGCGGCGTGCTGAACCGGCTGAGGGAACACCTGCGGCTGGTGCAACTGGTTGATAAAGCGCGCATCGCCTACCAACAACGTACAATCAAGAGTCAGCAGGTGAACGCGCCGCCCGATA
>JAVXVR010000535.1:0-5335 GCA_032230165.1 Acidobacteriota bacterium
GTGAGCGAGTGCGCGACCAATTTCTTTGGCGTGCTCTCGCGGGCTGGGGGTTCAGGTCTCTCCTTCATCATCTGGACATCAATCGGGGGCGTGCGCGTTTACTCTTCTTTGCCGGAAGTCGCGCGCCTGCTGGCAAATTCCTGTTGATTGTAGGAAGAGTTGACGTATAATGGAAACTAAAAGATTTTATTCGCTCGATAATCAACACTGATACCGGGGGACGGATGGAGATTCGGCAGCTCAGGGCGCTCGCGGCGATTGCCGACACGCGCACGTTCACCGCGGCGGCGGCGCGCGTCCACGTCACGCAGGCGGCGATCAGTATGCAGATTCGCCAGCTCGAAATCGAGATCGGTCTGCCGCTCTTCATACGCACGCCGCGCCGCTGCGTGCTGACGGAGGCGGGCGAGCGTCTGCTTGAGCGCGCGCAGCGCATACTTCGCGAGCACGACGGCGCGCTCGCCGAGATGGCTGAGCTATCGGGGGCGACGCACGGGCGGCTGCGTGTGGGGAGCGCGTCGGCGATGTTCAGCTCCGACCCGTTGCCGCAAATCTTGCGCGAGCTGCACACGGATCACCCGCACGCCGACGTATCGGTTACGTCGGGAACGAGCGCGTCGCTCGTCAAGCAGATCGTCGCGGGCGATCTCGACATCGCCTTCGTCTCGCTGCCCGTCGAAGTGCGCGGCGTCCAGACCGAGTTGCTCTTGCGCGATGAACTGATCGCCATCGCCAGCCCGCAGCACCCGCTCGCCAAGCAGCGCGTCGTCAGCGCGTTCGCGCTTGCGGGCGAGAAGTTGATTTTGGGCGAGCGCGGCGGCAACACGCGCCGCCTCATAGACGAGTTCTTCGAGCAGGCTGGACTTCGCCCGCGCGTGGTGATGGAGCTGAGCCGGACAAACTCGATCAAGCGGATGGTCGAGCGCGGGATGGGCGTCGGCATCGTGTCGTTCCAGTCGGCGGTTGAGGAGATCGCGGAAGGGAGTTTGGTGCGCTGGTGGATCGAGGGGGCGCAGATCAACTCGGAGATGGGCTTCGCCTATCTCACCGGCAGCTACCAGCCGCCCGTCATGCAGACCTTTATCAACCTGAACCGCGAGCACTTCAAAGAGATCATGGGCGAGCTTGAGACGCGTCAGCAAAAACACCGCCACGCCGCAAGCAAAAAGAAGAAGCGTGCGCGGAGTCGCTAAGCGCGTGCAGCGCGTTTGATGATCGACGCTTGACTCGATATGATCGTCTCTTAATGTATGACTTCAGAAGACGGCGCAGCCAAGACTTGCTCGCACCTCGCGCAGATTCGCGAGGTGACACCGAGCGCGCGCGGCTGCGAAGAGTGTCTCAAGATCGGAGACACCTGGGTGCATTTGCGCCTGTGCCTCTCGTGCGGGCACGTCGGCTGCTGCGATAGCTCGAAGAACAAACACGCGACGAAACACTTCCGCGCGAGCGCGCACCCCATCATCAAGTCGTTCCAGCCGGGCGAAGAGTGGGGCTGGTGCTACGTTGACGAGCTTTACTTCGAGTCGCTGTAGGCGCGCGACTCACGTCTTCCTTTACAGTTTTCGTTTGAGGTGCGTCATGAAAATTCGGTCGAAGAAATTCCGGCGCGCGTTCGCGCTCTCGATCTTCTCCTCGCTCATATTTTCGACATCGCTGCCCGTCGCTTCCGCCGACACTTTCCACCCGGTCGTGCGCGGTCGTCGCGGCGTCGTCGCGGGCGGTCACCCGCTCTCGGTCGAGGCTGGGATGCGCATCTTGCAGCACGGCGGCAACGCCGTGGACGCGGGCGTGGCGACGATTCTCGCGGCGTCCGTCATAGAGTTCTCGCACTTCTCTTTCGGCGGCGAAGTGCCGATTCTCGTGAAGCTCAAGGGCAAGCCGGTCGCCGCCGTCGAAGGCATGGGGACAGCGCCGCGGAAAGCGACGCGCGAGTTCTTCCTGCAACACGGCGCGCGCGAAGCGAGCAAAACATTAGATACTGCGCCCGACGGCTCACGCGCGCAGGGCGGCGATGCGCAAACTTCGACGCGAGATGAACGCGTGCAAACGTCGCCGAAGAATCCGCCGCGCACGGCGTCCGCTTACATTCCCTCGACGGGACCGCTCCCCGCGACCGTTCCCGCCGTGCTCGACGCCTGTGTCACGGCGCTCGACCAGTTCGGCACGAAGTCGCTCGCCGAAGTGATGCAGCCCGCCATCGAGCTGGCGGACGGCTTCCCCATAGACGAGCTGCGCGTGGAGTACATACGCACACGCGCGCCCATCTTCTCGAAGTGGGCGGACGCGCGCCGCATCTTTCTGCCGAACGGCGAAGCCCCGAAGGTCGGCGACGTGTTCGTGCAGTCTGATCTGGCGCGCACGCTCCGCGCCATCGTTCGAGCGGAGATGAGCGCACACGGTCGCGGTCGTCACGCCGCGCTGATGGCGGCGCGCGACTATTTTTACAAAGGCGCGGTGGGCGAACGCATCGGCGCGTTCATGCAGGCAAACGGCGGGCTGCTTGCGGCGGAAGACCTTGCGGGCTTTCGTGCGAAGGTTGGCGAGCCTGTGCGCGGCACATATCGCGGCTACGAGATTTACAAGCCCGGCTTCTGGACGCAGGGTCCCGCGCTGATTGAAACACTTAACATCGTTGAGGGCTACGATCTGAAAAAGTTGGGGCACAACTCGCCCGACTATATCCACGCGCTCGCCGAAGCGCTCAAGCTCGGCTTCGCCGACCGCGACCGCTACTACGGCGATCCAAATTTCGTCCGTATCCCCACCATTCAACTGCTCTCGAAAGATTATGCCGCGATGCGCCGCACGCTGATCCGGCAGGAGCGCGCCTCGCTCGACTACCAGCCGGGCGATCCCGTAGGGATGAAGCCGCTACTCGCAGAGGTTAAAACGCCGACCACCGGAGAGTCGCATGTCTCGCCGCTTGAGCGCGCGAACGACACGACGTGCGTCAACGTGATCGACCGCGATGGAAATTTATTCAGCGCGACGCCGTCGGGCGCGTGGCTCCCCGCCTTGGTCGCGGGCGACACGGGCGTGTTGATGGGTCAGCGTCTGCAATCGGCGATGCTCGACGCGAATAGCCCGAACGTCGTCGCGCCGGGCAAGCGTCCGCGCATCACTTTGACGCCGACGATAGTTCTAAGAAACGGTGAGCCTTACATGGTCTTGAGCACGCCGGGCGGCGACAATCAGGATCAGGCGCTCTTGCAAGTCTTCCTCAACATCGTCGAGTTCGGCATGAACCCGCAGGAGGCGGTCGAGGCTCCGCGCTTCGACACGCAGCACCTCGTCAGTTCCTTTGACGACCACGCCTTCCTTCCGGGATCGCTCAACGTCGAGTCGCGCGTGAGCGACTCAACCATCAAACAACTCGAAGCGCGCGGGCACAGAGTCAAAGTCCAGTCCGCGTGGGGCACGCTCTCCTCGCCGACCGTCATCGTCTATGACACACGCACCGGTGTCTCCTCGGCGGGCGCAGACCCGCGACGCGGTCGCTACGCCATCGCATGGTAGAAAATGGGTGTCGGGTGTCGGGTGACGGGGAAAACAAAACCCTGACATCAGTCACCTGACACCCGTCACCCACGCTTACCCTTCCGTATATCGTTTCATCAATTCCGCCCAACGCCCCTGCGCCTTCAGGATCAACTCGCAGACTTCGCGTACCGCGCCGAAGCCGCCGGGGAGTCGTGTGACGTAGTGTGCGTGAGCGCGCGTGTCTGCGGTCGCGTCAGCGACGGCGCAGGCTAACGCGGCGCGGCGCATGAGCGGGATGTCTGTCACGTCGTCGCCGACGACAGCCGACTCGTCTTCGGTGACTCCGGCGGCGGCGAGCACTTCGCGAAACTCGACGATCTTATCGTGCGTGCCCTGCCTGAGGTGTCGGATGCCGAGATCGCGTGCGCGGCGCGTGAGCGCGGTTGAGGTGCGACCCGAAATGACTGCGGATTGGAGACCGGCGCGGTGCAAGAGGACGAGACCGTGTCCGTCGCGCGTGTGGAAGCTTTTCTCCTCATCGCCCGTGTCGAGGAGCGTGATGCGCCCGTCGGTGAGCACGCCGTCGCAATCCAGAAGCAGCAGTTTGACGCGCGCCGCGCGGCGCTCGATCTCGCCCGCATCGAGCATGATGATCTATCGCACCTCGAAGATCGGGATTTCTGTGAGCAGGAAGCGGTTGCCCGCGCGCGTGAGGATGAGCACGGCAGTCCCGCTCTGATCGCGACCGAGCGAGCGCGTCGCGATCTGCACGTCAGCCGCGACGCGATCAGCGCCGAGCGTTTCCGTGCGCAGCACCTTCGTCTGCCACAGTTCGGGCTGGCTGCCGATGATGCCCTTCGAGAACGTGACGAGCTCGCCCGGCGCGATGAGCGCGTCGATGTCCGTTTTCCTGCCGCCCTTGATCGCCGCATCGAGTTGTGCGGCGAATGCGCGTACGGCTTCGTCAACGGCGGGCGCGCTCGCGCCCTGCGACCCCTCGGCTCTCAGACGCGCGCCGCGCGCGGCGAGTGTGGGCGGGTAGCCGCCTTCGGCGCGCACGGCTTCCGTAAAGAGACGAGACGCTTCAGCCGCTTGCCCTTTGCGTAGCGCGATCTCGCCGAGACCGATGTTCGACCACGCGAGCGTGGCGGGCATGGGGAAAGTTGCGTCCGCTGCCGCGCGGAACTCGCGTTCGGCGTCGGGCAGTTTGTTCTGTTCGAGCAGAGCGCGCGCAAGGAGGATGCGCGCGTCCTGCATGAGCGGCTGGCGTGTGACGAGAGCACGTGCGACCTGTTCGGCGTGCGCGTAGTCCTGCGCCGTGAGCGAGCGCGTTGCTTCGTCGAGCGATGCACTGAGCGCGGGCTGGCGCGGCGCTTCGTCGTTGTCGTAGTCGATCTGCGGGTAGAGTTTGTCCGGATCAACTTCGACGCTCGTGATGCGCCCGTTTGTTTGGAACGTGGCTTCGCCGAAGTCAGTCGCCTTGACGGTCGCCTCGGTCGTCGTGCGCGCGTTCGTGTCGGTGCGTGCGGCGACTGCGACAGTCACGTCGAAGGGAGACGTGTTGCGCAGCGCGGCAGACCAGCCACCCGTGCGCTGCTGCGGCAAGCCGATGAGCAGGTCAGTCGTCGTCGGCTGATCCAGTTCCGCGTCGAGCAGGGCTTTGAGCGGCGCGCCGCCCGCCGCCGCGAGCGACGCGCGCAAAGACGCGAGCGTGGCGGGCATGGGGAAAGTTGCGTCCGCCGCCGCGCGGAACTCGCGTTCGGCGTCGGGCAGTTTGTTCTGTTCGAGCAGAGCGCGCGCAAGGAGGATGCGCGCGTCCTGCATGAGCGGCTGGCGTGTGACGAGAGCACGT
>JAVXVR010000026.1:0-3964 GCA_032230165.1 Acidobacteriota bacterium
CAGATCGCGCGTGCGGAGTTGAACCACGCCGCGGCGGCAGCAAGCGCGACTCAAAAGCTTGAAGGTTCGGATAAGCAAGTTGCCCCAGCAACCTTGCCGTTGGTCGTCGAGGGGGGTCGAGAGAGGGGTGAGGTTAGAGAAGTGGTTTACGCGCCTGCGGGCGAGCGCGCTTTGTTGATGCCGGACATGCGCGGTCGTAGTGTGCGCGACGCGGCGCGCATCTGCGCGCAGTTAGGACTCGAACTGGAAGCGCGCGGCGAGGGTCGCGCCGTCGCGCAAAGTCCGGCGGCGGGCGCTGCGGTCGAAGCCGGGCGGAAGGTTCGCGTCGAATTCGCGAGGAGTGATTGAGTCGCGCCGTCTGTCTGTCCGTCGGTGCGCAAGCGTTTCCCCTTTTCCATAGACAGGAGCCGAGAACGTTCATGACACTTCCCCCGCAGGGCAGTCCACACTACGAACTGAGGCGCAGGATCGCGGGCTGCCGCGAACGTTTACGCAAGAGCCGCAGCGCGCACAGAGAAGTCGAGAGCGGCACGAACGCGCAGGCGAACGAAATTCGTGGCGGCGATTCATCCGCCGACGACGAAGAGGAGGACGGACGACGAGCGCGGAGGTTAAACTCGCAGAGCCGTTAGCAGGCGGACACGGTTGTTGCGCCCGCTCGTCGAGGCGCGGAAGGATGATACAGAAGACGTGAAGCTCGAAATGGCAGCGCGAAGAATGCGTGCCACCGTGCCCGACTCACAGCAGGCGGGCTCTGGAGAGTTCTTTGACAAAGAGTTGACAGGCTTCTCCATCGACTCGCGCACGGTCGCGCCCGGCGATCTCTTCTTCGCGCTCGCGCCCGAAGATTACCGCCGACACTTCTTCACCGCGAAGGAGTTCGACGACGGACACCGCTTCATCCCGCAGGCGTTTGAACAAGGCGCGACAGCGGTCGTCGCGCGCCGCGCGCGGGTCGAAGGAGACACGGAGCTTGTACAGTTTATTGATCGCTTGCTTCTCGGCGAAGACGTGATCGCCTCGCTGCAAACGCTCGCGCACGAAACACTCGCGGCGTGGGCGGGCAAGACGGTCGGCATCACGGGGAGCGCGGGCAAGACGACGGCGAAAGACTTGACGGCGCACGTGCTCGCTGTTGCCGGTCGGCGCGTGTTGAAGACGCGGAAGAACTTCAACAACGAGCTGGGACTCGCGCTCTCGATCCTGCAAATGGAGTCGGGCGGCAAGCAGCCGCAAGACTTCGACGTGGCGGTGCTGGAGATGGGTCAGTCCATGCTCGGAGAGATTCGCAGGCTTTGCGAGATCGCGCCGCCCGACGTGGGCGTCGTCCTGATGGTCGCGCCCGTGCATCTCGAATTCTTCGAGTCGGTCGAGCAGATCGCCGAGGGCAAGGCTCAGATCATAGAGAGTCTCAAGCCCGGAGGCGTCGCCGTCCTCAACGCCGACGACGCGCGCGTCGCCGCGATGCGCGCGAAGCACACGGGGCGCACCGTGACGTTCGGCATCGACAACGTGGCGGACGTGGCGGCGGCTGAGATCGAGGCGGCGCGCTTCGGTCTGACGCGCTTCCGGCTGTGCACACCTCTGGGCGAAGCGGTCGCGGAACTGCCGCTGCCCGGACGCCACAATCTGATGAACGCGCTCGCCGCCGCTTCGGTCGCCACTTGCTTCGGCATCACGCCGGAACAGATCGCCTCCGCGCTCCGCACGGCGCGAGCATCGGAGATGCGCGGCGAGGTGATTGATTTCGCCGCCGGGTTCAGCGTCATAGACGACTCGTATAACTCGAACCCGCGCTCGCTCATCAGCATGGCGCGCTCGCTCGTCGCGGGGCGGGGCGGGGCGGCGGAGCAGGAGGAGCGGCGCACGCTCGTCGTCGCGGGCGAGATGCTGGAGTTGGGCAAGGATGCCGCCGCGATGCACCGCGAAGCTGGTCGAGAGATCGCGGGGTTCGCCGTGGACGTGTTGTGGGGCGTGCGCGGGCTGGCGCGCGAGATCGTCGAAGGCGCGCGAGAGGCGGGGATGAGCGAGGCGGCGGCGCGCTTCTTCGAGACGACGGACGAGGCGGCTGAGGCAATCTTGAAAGAAGTGCGCGCGGGCGATCTCGTCCTCGTCAAAGGCTCACGCGGCGTGCACACGGAGCGGATCGTCGAAGCCTTGCGCGCGCAGTTTCCGGCGGTCGGCGAAGACGGGCGGTGAAATTGATCCATTGACTCATTGAACGATTGAATCATTGAACAAATGATCCGATGAATCAATGATCAAATCTTCGAGATGATCTACTACCTCCTCTACGAGTGGCTCTACCGCAGGCTCTCCGCCGGGGGCGAGGAGTCGTACTTCGTCAAGGCGCTCAACGTCTTCCAGTACGTCACGTTCCGCACGGCTTACGCGACGGTGACGGCGCTCTTGATCTCGCTGCTCTTCGGCGGTCGCGTCATACGCTCCCTGCGCGAGCTGAACATCGGGCAGCAGATTCGCGAGGAGGGTCCCGCCTCGCACATGGCGAAGCGCGACACGCCGACGATGGGCGGTGTGCTCATCATCGGCTCGGTTCTCATCTCGACCCTGCTCTGGGCGCGGCTTGAGAACCTCTACGTCTGGATCGTGCTCTTCGCCACGACAGCCTTCGCCGTCATCGGCTTTCTCGACGACTACGCGAAGGTCGCCAAGAAACAGAGTCTGGGCTTAACGGGCAAGCAGAAGCTCGCGGCGCAGTTCGTCGTCGCCGTCGCCGTCTGGGCGACGCTCTACTACTTCGCGAGCGACAGTTATTCGTGGAACTTGAGTCTGCCGTTCTTCAAGCAGACCGACATCACACGGATCACGAACATCGGACCGTGGCTCTATCTGCCGTTCATCCTGCTCGTCCTCGTCGGCTCGTCGAACGCGGTGAATCTGACGGACGGCTTGGACGGGTTGGCGATCAGCGTCACCTTCATCGCGATGGTCGCGCTCACCGCCTTTACTTACGTGAGCGGCGATGAGCGTTGGGCGCGAATGCTTTTTATCGAGCACCGCACGGGCGTCGGCGAGTTGACGGTCTTCTGCGGCGCGATGGCGGGCGCGAGTCTCGGCTTTTTGTGGTACAACGCGCCGCCCGCGGACGTCTTTATGGGTGACGTGGGCAGCCTCGCCATCGGCGGGGCGATTGGCACGATTGGGATTTTGACGAAGCAGGAGTTCATCCTCGTCCTCGTCGGCGGCGTCTTCGTCATCGAGGCGCTGTCGGTGATGCTGCAAGTCTCTTTCTTCAAGCTGACGAAGCGGCGCGGCGGCGTCGGGCGCAGGCTCTTTAAGATGACGCCGCTGCATCACCACTTCGAGATGCAGGGCTGGCGGGAATCGAAGGTCGTCTTCCGCTTCGTCATCCTCGCGATCCTGTTTGCGCTGCTAAGTCTTTCGACGTTGAAGCTGAGATGATTGATCCATTGATTCATTGGCTCATTGAGCCATTGAAAATGAATCAATGAAACAATGAGCCAATGGGGAAATTCTTTCCGTGGAGTTGAGCGGCAAAAAAGTTCTGGTCATGGGCGCGGGTCTGAGCGGTGTGGCGGCAGCGCGCTTCCTCGCCGCGCGCGGCGCGGTCGTCGCCGTCAAAGACCGCAAGCCGATAGAAGAGTGGACGGACGAGGCGCGCGCATTGAAAGACGTGGGCGTCGGGCTCTTGTCGGGCGACGCTCCCGTGTGGCTGCTCGATCAGATCGAGTTGGTCGTTTTGAGTCCGGGCGTGCCGACGAAATCAATTCCCGTCCGCTACGCCGAACGCGCGGGCGCTGAAGTTGTCGGAGAGATCGAGTTGGCTGCGCGCTTCCTTCGTGGTCGCCTCGTCGCCATCACGGGCACGAACGGGAAGACCACGACGACGACGCTCGTCGGAGAACTTTTGAAAGGCGCGGGGCTCGACGCGCAGGTCGGCGGCAACATCGGGACGCCCTTAACGTCGCTCGTCGAATCATCG
>JAVXVR010000085.1:0-7781 GCA_032230165.1 Acidobacteriota bacterium
CCACTACCTGCTCCCCGGACTCACGTTGGTCGCTGTCGCGCTCGTCGTCGCCGCCGCCATCGCGCTCGCCAACGCCTTCGCTCTGCGCCGCGTGAAAGCGCTCGCCGCCGCAGTCGCCTTGCCGGTCGTCGTCTATGTCGTCGCCGCCGTTGTGATCCCCGGCTACGTGCAGAGCTTCATCGTCAAGCCGAACGAGCTAGACCGCGAAGCTCCCTACATCGAGCGCAACATCGCCGCGACGCGCCGCGCGTTCAATCTTGAGCGCGTCGAAGCGCGCGACTTTCCCGCCGACACCGCGAACGACGCTTACGCGCTCGACGCGAACCGCCCGACGCTCGATAACCTGCGACTGTGGGACTACCGCGCCCTGCAAGACACGCTCCGGCAGGTGCAAGAGATTCGTACCTACTACGATTTCAACGACGTGGACATTGATCGCTACCAGACGGGCGGGCAGACGCGACAGGTGCTCTTAGCGGCGCGCGAGCTGGACGTGTCGAAGCTGCCAGCCTCTTCGCGCGGCAACTGGATCAACGAGCGTCTGATCTACACGCACGGCTACGGCGTCACGATGAACACCGCCAACGGCTTCACGCCCGAAGGTCGCCCGGAGTTCATCCTCTCAAACATGCCGACGGAATCCGTCGCGCCCGATATCCGTGTGACGCGCCCGCAAATCTACTTCGGCGAGAAGACCGACACGACCGTCTATGTTAAGACCAAGCAGAAAGAGTTCGACTACCCGCAGGGCGACGCCAACGCTTCGACCGTCTATGAGGGCGAAGGGGGATTTGCGGTTGGGGGTGCTTTGCGCCGCTGGATACTCGCGTTTGAGACGGGCGATCTCTCGCGTCTGCCCTTCGCCGACGACGTGACGCCGCAGAGTCGCGTCCTGATGCGTCGCGTCATCAGCGACCGCGTGAAGACGCTCGCGCCGTTTCTCACCTACGACGCAGACCCGTACATCATCGTCAGCCGCGAAGGGCGTCTCTACTGGATGATGGACGCCTACACGACGACCGACACATACCCTTACGCGCGCCACCACGACCTCGACGGCAACGCCGTCAACTACATGCGCAACAGCGTCAAAGTGACGATTGACGCTTACGACGGCGCGGTGACCTTCTACGTCTTCGACGGTAATGACCCAATCCTTCGCGCCTACCGCAACCTGTTCCCCGCGCTCTTCCACAACGCCGCACAGATGCCGGAAGATTTGCGCGCGCACGTCCGCTATCCCGAAACTCTGTTGAAGACGCAGGCAGATGTTTACAGTCTCTACCACACAGACGACGCCAAAGTTTTCTTCCAGCGCGAAGACATGTGGAGCGTGGCGCGCGAGTCTGTCGCGAAGGACAAGGACAAGGGCGATACGGAAGCGACCCCGCTCGAACCCTACTACGCGCTGCTGCAACTGCCCGGCAGCGGCGCGGCGCAGACGCCTTCGACCACAGAGTTCGTCAACGTCGTCGCCTTCACCCCTGCATCGCGCGACAACCTCATCGGCTGGATGGCTGGGCGCAGCGACGGCGAGTCTTACGGGGGGCTTCTCGTCTATAAGTTCCCGAAGTCGAAGCTCGTCAACGGACCACTGCAAGTCAACGCGCGCATTGATCAGAACGCACAGTTGTCGTCGCAGCTAACGCTCTGGAATCAGGAAGGCTCGCGCGTGCAGCGCGGCAATCTCATCATCATCCCCCTGGGACGCGGGCTCTTATACGTCCAGACGATCTATCTGCAAGCCGTGCGCTCGCCCATGCCGGAGCTGCGACTCGTCGTCCTCGCGACACAGGATCGCCTCGCCTACGGCACGAGCTTCGCCGAAGCCTTGACTGGTCTCTTCGGCAACGCCGCCGCCGCGACCGCCGCCACGACGCCGCCCGCGTCGAACAACGCGCCCGCGTCGAACGACAAAACAGCGACCACGCCGCCACCAGCGCCGACGCCTTCGCGCACGACGAACGATCTCATCAAACAAGCCGCGCAGGATTTAGCCGACTATCAACGTCTGACCGCCGAAGGCAAGCTCGGCGAGGCGGGACAGAAGCTCGAATCTCTCAAGCGCACGCTAGATGAATTGCAGAAGGCGAAGCAGTAGCTAGATGCTACATTGTCGTACCTACAGTCATGAGCGGAAACAAGAGGATATTGCTGCTTGCGCTGTTACTGATACTCGCGTCTTACCTCTCATGCCATTTTGGACCTCAGTATGAGTTGGATAAATTTGATCCTGACGCTCAAGAAGTTCTAAAGCAAACCGGCGAAAATTTCTTCCTTGGTCTCAGGTGGACATTGCTCGGCATGCTCTGCTTTGTGTCAGGCGTTGCTTTAGCTGTATCCGTTGGTCGTGCTTGGAGGCAGGGAAAGAAAAAGGCTTGAGCGTAAAGTACGCCGCACCCGGTTTGCATTGATGCCGGGAAGAATCTTGTCAGTCGGAAGCGTCAATAACATTCGCGGCGCAAGAGTGACACTCTTGCGCCGCGTTCGCACGCTCACTCACTTGAGGTTCTCGTTAAACCACGCGAGGGCGCGTTGCATGATGTCGCGCCGGTGCTCCATCTTGCCGATGCGGTGTCCTTCGTTGGGATAGACGACGAGCTGTGTCTTCACGCCCAGGGTCTTCAGCGCGTGCCAGAATTCGTATGACTGCGGCGCGGGCACTTCGATGTCGCGGTCGCCCACGAGCACGAGCGTCGGCGTCTTCACTTTCTTGATGAACGTGATCGCGGAGCTGCGCGCGTAAACCGCCGGGTCGTCATAGACGGACGCGCCGAAGTAGGGAATCATCCACTGGTCTATGCCGTTCTCGCCGTAGTAGCTCTGCCAGTTTGAGAGTCCCGCGCCCGCGACCGCCGCGCGGAAGCGGTCGGTCTGCGTCACCGTCCACATCGTCATGAAGCCGCCGTAGCTCCAGCCCGTGATGCCGAGCCGCCTGTTATCAACCGGCAGAGTTTTGACGATCTCGTCCACGCCCGCGAGGATGTCTCGCAAGTCCCCGTAGCCGAAATCTTTGACGTTGGCGGCGGTGAAGGCTTCGCCCTGACCGTAGCTGCCGCGCGGGTTCGGGAAGAAAATGAAGTAGCCTTCATTGGAGAGCATCGTGTAGTCGAAGAAGGTCGTGGGCCACGTCGAGCGTCGCGCCGAAGCCGGACCGCCGTGAACCGAGACGATCATCGGGTACTTCCGACGCGCGTCGTAGTCGCGCGGGTAAACCAGCCAGCCCTGCACGTTAAATTTGTCGTTCGTCCAACGGACGCTCTTCGCCTCGCCCCACATCGGATGAAACGCGTCGTTCGCGTGCGTCACCTGTCGCCACGAGCCGACCTGACCCGCCCAGACTTCCGGCGGATGCTGGAAAGACTGACGGACGACCGCCGAAGTCTTGCCGTCGCGCGCGATTGACATTCCAAAACCATCATCACCCGTAATTGATTCCGCGCCGCGCCACAGCTCGTTGACGCGCCCCGCGGTGTCAACCGTGGCGACGCCGCTTTCGCCCGCGACGTTCTCGACGAAGAGAACTCCGCCCGAAGACGGCAGCCATGCGAGCCAAGCCGGTGAGGCTTTAATGTCGGGCGTGATGTCGCGCGCCGCGCCGCCCGTCGCAGGGATCAGATAAATGTCGCCGCCCGTCACGCCTTCGTCGCTCATGATGCCGCCGATGAACGCGACCATTTTGCCGTCGGGCGAGAAGCGCGGCGCGGCGAGTTGTAGCCCCGCGAGCGCGCCCGAAGGTTTGTAGATTGATTTCGTCGCGCCGTTCGCCACGTCGGTCGTGTAGAGTTCGGCGTTGTACCAGTTGTTATCGCCGGAGCCCGGCGCGGCGGTCGAGATGAACTGCCGTGCGTCGGGCGACCAGTCGTAGTCGTGTATGTAGAGGTCTGCGGGCGAGACTTGCCGCGTCTGACCGGAAGCCGCATCCACGATCGTCAAACGCTGCTCGAAAATTTTCTCTTCGACCACGCCTGCGTCGGGCGTCGCGGGCTGCAAGGGTCCCGCCGCACGCGGCGCGTTCTCGGTAAACAGGACGGCAATCGTCCGTCCGTCCGGCGACCACTTCGGCGTGGCAAGAAAGCCCGTGAGATTCGTTAGACGCTGAGCCGCGCCACCCGTCGCCGGAGCGACGTAGAGTTGCAACTGACCCGACTGACTCTGATCCGAGAGAAACGCGATGCGGCTGCCGTCGGGCGACCACGCGACGGCGTGCTCGTCGTAAGCGGCGGAGCCGTCGCCCGCCGTGATGCGTCGCGGCTGCGCGTTTGTCGCGTTCAAGTCTCGGACGTAGATCGCCGTGCCCGCGTCTGCGCCGTCCTTGCCCGGCACGCTCTCGACCCACGCGACGCGCGCGGCGTCAGGCGAGACGCTCGCGCCATCGAAAGTACGCACCGAGGAGAGCATGTTGAGCATCTCGTCAATGGAAGACTTTTGTGTTTGAGCCGACAGCGTGTGTGAGAGCAGCAGAGCTGCAATCAATGCGAACAGTAAGTGGTTTCTCTTGAGCATGGGCGACTCCGTCAGAAAGTAGTTTGATCGAAAATTCTGTTTTACCGCTTCCGCCGCGATTTGAACAGTCCTCCGGCGCAAGCGCGCCGACTTGATGAGCCGTGCAAGCGGCAAGGCGTGCCCGCCAAAGTCACGACGGAAATGATTGTTGGTGGCGGCGGTCGGGATCAGATCGACGAATTGAGGTTGGTCGAATTAGTGTGAAGCGGCTGATGAAAGACCCGCTCCGGGGGAGTCCGCAAGTCCCACACGACGCCCATCCAAGAGAGCACGCGCAGAGTGTAGTGTGAGACATCAATCTCCCACCAGTAGAAGCCCTGACGCTCCGACGAAGGGTAGTAGTGATGATTGTTGTGCCAGCCTTCGCCGAGCGTGATGATCGCGACGAACAGGTTGTTCCGGCTGTTGTCTCCGGTCTCGAAGCGACGGCGACCGAAGAGATGCGCGAGGGAGTTGACCGTGAACGTGCCGTGATAGAGGAGCACCGTGCTGAGGAAAAATCCCCAGACCAACATCTGAAAGCCAGACGTGCCTAAACTCGGGGCGTAGCGCTCAAGCAGCGCGCCCAACCCGAACATGGCAACCGCTAAGATGGCAGGCGGCACTGAGTAGAATCGATCCAGCAGGCGCAGGTCGCGGTTTTTGATCAGGTTGCGCACAAGCGTCTCATCAGCCGCCAGACTTTCGCGGGAGAGAAACCAGCCGGTGTGTGATTGCCACAGACTGCGCGTGAGCGGCGAGTGGAGATCGTCTTCGGTGTCGGCGTGGATGTGGTGGCGTCGGTGATGAGCCGCCCACCAGAGCGGACCTTTCTGGTAGGCGGCAGTCCCCGCGAACGCCATCACGAACTGGAAGACCCTGCCGGTTTTATAAGTGCGGTGCGCGAAGAGGCGATGGAATCCGGCGGTGATGGCAAACATCCGCACGACGTAGAGAGCCAGACACACGAGGACGGCGACCGCGCTCACGCCCGACCAGATGACGAGCAGGCAAGCCATGTGCATAAACAGGAATTGAATGCACGTCGAGGTGTCTAGTTTTCTTCGGGCGAGCGGGCGAATATTAGTGCTTAAAGATTGCGACATTAATTAGTCCTTTGCTTGATGCGGACTCAGCTCACTATAAAGCCTATTTTGAGTAATGCAACTCTCGGTCAACCTCACTGTGCTCTTAGCTGTTGAGGAGGGGCAGTGTCCTTGAAGACCGCATTGCCGGGTTTCTCGCCGTTATACGCGCTGGGCGACAATGAGCGGCAACACACAATAAGCACACTAGTGGCGGAGTTGCGCGTTTGACATCTCAACGGAGTGCGCCCAAGATAAGGATGAATCGAGCTTAGCACACTCCCTTCTCAGTCTCTCTGGAATCCTCCAGACCCTCTGAAGTCAACAGCTCTCCTGACAAAGAAGCGCGCTCGTCGTGCTCACATTCTGCGTCCGCGACGAACGGATCAAGTGAGTTGAGCTTCTCGCGCGCCGAGGTCACGGTATGCTCCATCAAAACAGAACCCTACGCCTGTTCATCACGGCGCTCTGCGCGCTGAGCGCGCTTGCCGCACTCTGGCAGTTCTACCTCTTCGTCCAGTTCAGAAATGTGACGGGAGGCGTCGATCCGCAAGGGGGCACGTCAAATCTGTGGCTTGCCGTCACTGCGACTCTCGTCGCGTGCGCCGCCGGAGCTTACCTTGTCTTCTCGGCGGTGAACCACGACAAGGAAGATGTGATGCACATCACTTCTTAGTCGGGTAGAAGCGTGCTCGCCGCAGGCAGTTCATCCGGTCGATCCCGGGTGTCGCTCGCCGACGCGCGTGCGCGTCTATTATTTGCTGATTGAAGAGCCGTCAACGATGAGCCAACCGCAAACGATGAGCCAGCCGCAGAGAAGTAACGCCCCGGCAAGATGCGCCTGGTGCGCCGGGACAGGCACGTGGGCGATCTCTGTGAGTCACGTCATCTCTTGTCTGGTCTGCGGCGGGAAGGGCGAAGTCTCGGTCGTACAGCCGGCGGGACCATGTCGCCAATGCGAAGGCAGCGGCAGGCGCGGCGCTTCCAACCAGTGCCTGTCCTGCTCCGGGACGGGATGGGCGCGCGTCTTCGCGCAAGGATAGATTGATATACAGATGACCAAAATAACTAAGTCAACAAAACGCCAACCCCGAGACGCCGCGCGCGAGCAAAAGTGGCCCGGCATAGATTCACATTTCCGCCTGATCGTCGTGGCGGCTTTAAGGAATAAGCAACTGCTGCGCGGCGCACACCCGCGCATCGACGCCAACCCGCTGCGGCGTAAGAACGCGAGCATCGCCCTCGAAGAAGTTAAACGAGGGCTCGTGCCTTTTACGATTACGGAAGCCGCCCCGGTTATCGTCATCCCGTAAGGCGTTCGAGGATCGAAGGTCGTTAAGATGACAGAGCTGCGGGTCTACATCAATCCGGCGGGCACGCCCGACGCGCGCACAGTGTTCTACAGCCGGCGCGCCGATGGTCCGTACTATCGCTGGCAGTATGAAGAGGGAGGCGAACTCTGGTGCGCGTCCCGCGTGCGTCTCTCTAACCCGACGCTCAGGGCGCTCTGTGTCGCCAGTTGGCAGAGCGTGCCGACCACTTTGCAGGCGCGGCTCGCCAATCACTATTTGGAATAAACGCCATTCAGGTCGGCGCCGCCAAAAGCCCGTTTGCGGCGCACACACGTGAAGACAAAAAGCGAGCGCCCCGACGAAAAAAGTTCGCCGGGGCGCTCGATGTGCAAAGCACCGGTGGTTGCTCTACCGAGAGCTTACCAACGCTTGCCGCCGCCGCCGTTGCCGCCGCCATAGCCGCCGCGGTTGCCGCCGCCGCCACCGCCGCGATTCTCGCGGGGCTTGGCTTCATTGACGGTCAAGGCGCGTCCGTTGACTTCCTTGCCGTTGAATTCCGCGATGACCTTCTCGCCTTCTTCTTTGGAAGACATCTCGACGAAGCCGAAGCCGCGCGAACGACCCGTCTCGCGGTCTTCAACGACGGAAGCCGACTCGACCGTGCCCGCCGACGCAAACAACTGCTGCAAATCTTCGCTCGAAGTTTGGAACGCGAGATTGCCAACGTATAGTTTCATTGCCATGTTGTGTGTACCTCTCCCTTTCGGAGTGTGAAGAGAAGCTTCGAATCAAAGTGGCTTCGGCATAACGGTGGCAACGAAGGCTCGCGTTCGGATGCTCTTTAGCAGAGCGGCTTCTACGGTTGAAATCGAACCTACTCTCGGACTAGCCTGAACGCTGCCTGACCGAGCAAGTAGCG
>JAVXVR010000130.1:0-4573 GCA_032230165.1 Acidobacteriota bacterium
GTTGAACGAGCTGGACACGAGCGCGGTCGAGCCAGCCACGGGCGGGCTCACGCCCGAAGGCGAGCGCACCGAAGCGTCGCGCGCAGACTCCGCGCTCCCTTCGCTCGGTCAAAAGCTTGCGCTCGAAGAAGCCCCAGACCCCGCGCACGGTCACTTCCGCGTGCCGAAAGTTTTGTGAGAGCATTCAGCCGTCAGCACTCAGCACTCAGTCGAAGTTAAACCCTTTTGACTCTTGCTGAGTGCTGACGGCTGAATGCTGAATGCTATGACAGAAAACACCATCGAGAGTTTGCGCGCGCGCGTCGCGTCGGGCGAGACGACGGCGCGCGACACGGAGCGCGCTTCCGTTGACGCGGCGGAGCGTCTGAACGGCGCGCTCAATGCCTTCCTCGAAATTGATCGTGAGGGCGCGCTCGCGCGTGCGGCGGTGATTGATGAGAGGCGTGCTGATCAAAATTCCGCCGGGCAAGATGCCGCAACGTCGCGCGGCGCGCTCGCGGGCGTGCCCGTCGCCGTCAAAGACAATATCTGCGTGCGTGGCTTGCAGACTTCTTGCGGGTCGCGCATCCTCGGCGCGTACCACCCGCCGTACACGGCAACCGCCATCGAAAGATTGATCGCGGCAGATGCGGTCGTCACGGGGAAGACCAACTGCGATGAGTTTGCGATGGGCTCGTCGAACGAGAACTCTGCGTTCGGCGCGGTTAGGAATCCGTGGGACACGGAGCGCGTCCCCGGCGGCTCGTCGGGCGGCTCGGCGGCGTCGGTCGCGGCGCGCATCGTGCCCGTCGCGCTGGGGTCGGACACGGGCGGGAGCGTACGCCAGCCCGCCGCGCTGTGCGGCGTCGTCGGCGTCAAACCTACTTACGGGCGCGTCTCGCGCTACGGGCTCGTCGCCTTCGGCTCGTCGCTCGATCAGATCGGCACGTTCACTCTCACGGCGCGCGACGCTGCCGTCGTGCTCACAGTCATCGCCGGGCGCGACCGCCGCGACGCGACGACCGCAGACGTTGACGTGCCCGACTACGCCGCCGAGTGTACGGGCGACGTGCGAGGCGCGCGACTCGGCGTGCCCCGCGCGCTCTTCGGCGAGGGGCTTAACGCAGGAGTGCGCTCGTCGGTCGAGCGCGCGATTGAGGTCTATCGAGAGTTGGGCGCGGAAATAGTTGACGTTGAGCTGCCGCACGCGCGCTATGCGATTGCCGTCTATTACATCATCGCGACCGCCGAAGCTTCGTCGAACCTCGCGCGCTACGACGGCGTGCGCTACGGCTTCCGCGCGGAAGAATCACAGGAGCTTCGCGCGATGTATCGTCGCACGCGCGAGGAGGGCTTCGGCGCGGAGGTCAAGCGGCGCATCATGCTCGGCACATACGTCCTCTCGTCCGGCTACTACGACGCCTACTATTTGAAGGCGCAGCAGGTGCGCGCGCTCATCAAGGCTGACTTCACCAAAGCATTTGAGAGTTGCGACGCGATCATCACGCCGACCTCGCCGACGACGGCGTTTCGTCTTGGCGAGAAGACGGACGATCCGCTCGCGATGTATCTGAACGACATCTACACCGTGACGGCGAACCTCGCGGGCGTCCCTGCCGTCTCTGTCCCGTGCGGTTTGTCGGGCGAAGGACTCCCCATCGGGATGCAGCTCATCGCACGCCACTGGGACGAGGGCGTGATGCTCCGGCTCGCAGACGCCTACGAGCGCGCCGCGCCCTTCACAGCGCGACCCCGCGTGTGCGCGACCGTTAATGAATGAATTTGAGTGAGCTACAAATATGTCGCCCCTGACGGGGCTTCTGGAGAAGATGCTTGCCGCGTGCGTCTCACTCTTCGTCGAGAGTCGTAACTATCCGCGGCTGCCGTCCTTGTCGGGGATGAGGTCGCCCGTGAAGAACTCGACCACGTCCTTGATCGTGCCGACGACGGGCACGAGATCGAGCCCGACGTGGATGACGCCGTTGCGCCAGCCCTTCTTTCTGATCTCGTAGCCCGCGAGCCCCAGCGCGACCGCCGTGCCGATGACGGGAATCGGCTTGATGACGCGCTTCGCCACGCGCAAGCCGCTCGCGCGCGCCACACGCCGCGTCAACCCGCGCTTCTTTTTTTCCGGCAGCTCCGCTTCAGTCGTCAACACACGCCTCCGAGTTTCGCCGAGACTCACAAAACCGTCAGCTTAGATGCGCCGGAGTCGTCAATCGTGAATCGTAAATCGTGGTTGCACGACTCACTTCGCCTCCAGCTTCGCGCGTGCGCGTTGGAGGAAGGTGCGCATCATCTCGGCGACGCCCTTTTGCAGCTCGGCGCTCAGGCGTCGCTCGCCGACGAGCCCCGCGAGCGTGTGCAGATCGCGCGCGTTCTGGCGGCGCAGCTCAACGCGTTGCACGATACGCACCAGCACGCGCGTGCCGCGCTGCTCGAACGCCGCCGCGTAGCGCAGGAAGTTGTTCTGCTCGCGCGCGGACGGCGACCACTCGATGCGTTCGGGACGATCCTCGGTCTGCTCGACGGCGAAGGCGTGCCTGACCGCGCCGATGATGGGCACCTCCGCGCGGATGAGCCAGCGCACGACGCCGCCCGCCTCCTGCTTGATCTCTTCGACGCCCGGCATCAGCTCGACGAAGTTGCGCAGGTCGCCGAAGAACTCCCGCGCCCGCTCAACGGTCGTCTTCACTTCCAACTGCTCGTCGAAACCCGCTTTGACTTGAAACACGATGAACCTCGGTGATAAGTGACGAGTGACAAGTGACAAGCAAAACAAGCACGTTGGATTTGCTTGTCACTTGTCACTCGTCACTTGTCACTAGAATGTAGATGTGAACAAGAACGAATTAAAGAACAGACGCGTCGTCGCCCGCCAGATGCCGCGGTAGTTCGGGTCTTCGGCGAAGAGGACGACGTGACCGCGCCCCGTCGGCTCGTCTATGACGTAAGCCGTGTTGCGCAGGAGTCGCTCGGTATTATTGGGCCAGATGAAGCCCGCGATGCGCAAAGGCTGGTTGCGCTCGGTCGTAAAGACTACGGCGTTCGTGCCCTCCTTCGATGGGCGGAAGAAATACGCCGAGTCGATCAGCACCGGGAGTTTCTGATCTTCGTAGCCGTAAGTGAGCGGCGTCGAGCGATCCACCGTGGCGAGGAAGACCGCGCCGGGAACGGCTTCGGGCACGCGCTCAGGGTGCGCCGAGGGTGATGCGATGGGCGGCAGATCGGGCGGCGCGCCTTCGAGCTTCTCAGTCTTGTCCTGCACTTCGCGCTGTTGCTCGACCGCCGTCTGCGTCTGCTGCCTGCGCCCGCGTCGCGCCGCGAGTTTCTGCTCCTGCGCAGACTCCTGCGGCGAGGGCGAAGGCGTGGGCGTCGGCGAGGATTGCGGCTTAGACTTCCCGCCCTCGTCGTCCGCGTCTTCATCGCCGCCGCCGCTCGCGGGCTTTGGCGCACCTGCCAGCGTGTCGTCGGCGCTTCCCACCAGACGCGACGAAGTCAGATTCACGTCCTTGAGCGCGGCGAAGACCGCTGCACCTTTGACGCAGACGAGCGTGCCGCCGCGCTGCACCCACGCGCGCAAGGTGTCTATACCGGATTTGCCGAGCGAGCCGGAGTAGCCGCCCGCCGATCCGTCCGGCATGATGATGACGTTGTACTCGTCGAGGTTTGCGCGCTTCAGGTTCGAGATCGTCATCGGCGTAAAATCCACGCCGTAGCGGTCGAACGTCCACCACATCCAGCCGTAAGAGGTCTGACTCACAGACTCGTCCGCTACGACGATAATTTTCGGTCGCCGTAAGGAAACGACCGCCTCCGACCCGATCACCGTATTGCCTGACTCCGCGAAGCCCGAGTTGACGGCGAAGACTTCGACGCCCGTCTCCCGCGCGAGCGCGGCGATCCGCTCGTGCAAAGTTTCGGGGTTGCGCGAGACGCGCGCGACCAGCGTGCCGCGCGTCCAGGTGCGCCCGCCCGCGCTCAAGGTGCGCTGCGCGACGGCGAGCTTGAACCCCTCGCGCATCAGCCGGTACGCGAGCGACGCCGCGCTGTTGCGCTCATAAGGGATGAGGTACGCAACCGACGCGCGCCCAACAGTACCTCTGATGCCTCCTCTAACTTCGGCGACGCCATCCTGCACGAATGGCTGGAAAGCGCCCTCAACAGGAGTAGCCTCAACAGGCTTACCACCGCGAAGCACGAGCGAAGCCTCGAACTGTTGAACCGGAACTGCGTCCTCAGTCCAGTAAGCCTCGACGCCGAAGGCGAGCGGCAGAGACCACGCGGTCATGTCGTAAAAACCGTAATCCTCCTTCGACGTGCCCTCGCCCCGGCGCTGGTTGCGCGCGAATCGCGCAAGCTGCTCGCGCATGAAAGCGTCGTCTTGCAGCGTGTTCTGCTCTAACAGAGCCTTCGCGAGTCGCTTCTGCGGCTGCGCGAGATCGACGACGTAAGAGCCCGCCGGAAAACTGTGCGCCGCCCCGTTCGTCGCGCCGAAGTAAGCGTGCGCGCTCTGAGAGTTGAAGTTTTCGCGCGCCACACCCACCGCGACGCCTGCGCGCACGAGCGCGTCAACCAACTCGGCGGCGCGACC
>JAVXVR010000220.1:0-11615 GCA_032230165.1 Acidobacteriota bacterium
CGGTTCGGTTTTCGACTCCAGACTCCCGACTCTCGACTTCAGACTATAGTCATGCTCTTCCGCCTGACAGAGATTCACAAATCCTACGGCACGCAGGACGTGCTGCGCGGGGCGTCGCTTCAGGTGAACCCCGGCGAGCACGTCGGTTTAGTCGGGCGCAACGGGGCGGGGAAGACCACACTCTTCCGCCTCGTCATCGGTGAGGAGACGCCCGACCGTGGCGACGTGATCAGGATGCGCGGGCTTCGTCTCGGCTTGCTTGAACAGCACGTTGACTTCGCGCCCGGCGCAACCGTGCACGAGTCCGCGCTCGCCGCCTTCGGGCATCTTCAACAGATCGAGCACGAGATGCACGTGCTCGAACACCGCATGGCGGAGCCGGGCGACGAGCTGGACGCGATACTCGAACGCTACAGCGAGCTGCAACACGAGTTCGAGCGCGAGGGCGGCTTCGAGTATTCAGCGCGGGCGGAGTCGATTCTCTTGGGCTTAGGGTTCGCGCGCGAGACGTGGCAGCTCGAAGTTGAGAAACTTTCGGGCGGGCAAAAAAATAGACTCGGCTTGGCGCGACTGCTCCTCGCTGAGCCCGACGTGCTGTTGCTCGACGAGCCGACGAACCATCTGGACGTGGCGGGCGTCGAGTGGCTCGAAGAATTTTTGTCGGGCTATAGGTCGGCTTACGTCATCATCTCGCACGACCGTTATTTTCTCGACCGCAGTTGCCGCCGCATCGTCGAGATCGAGTTGGGGAAGGCTGCGAGCTACAACGGCAACTACTCCGCTTATCTCGAAGAGCGCGAGGAGCGACGCGAGGCGCAGCGCCGCGCCTACGAGAACCAGCAACACCTCATCGCTAAGACGGAAGAGTTCATCCGCCGCAACCTCGCCGGGCAGAAGACGAAGCAGGCGAAGTCACGCCGCAAGATGCTGGAGAAGCTCGACCGCGTCGAAGCCGTGCGCGCCGACGCCACGCAGGGCAACTTCCAGCTCAAGGGCGTCGAGCGCACGGGCAACCAGGCTCTGATCGTCACCAATCTCTCGGTCGGCTATCCCGACAAAACTCTCGCGCGCGACATCACGTTCACGCTCAAGCGCGGCGAGTGTCTCGGCGTCATCGGTCCGAACGGATCAGGCAAGACGACCTTCGTCAAGACCGTTCTTGGCAAGACGCCGCCGCTCGCGGGCGAGACGCGCTGGGGCACGAAGGTGCAGATCGGCTACTACGCGCAGCAACTCGACGACTTGGACGCGCGCAACGAGATCATCATGGAGCTGCGCCGCGTCGCGCCGTCAACGGTGACGGCGGGCGAGCTGAGAAACTTCCTCGCGCAGTTTCTCTTTACCGGCGACGACGTGTACAAGAAAGTCCAAGACCTGTCGGGCGGCGAGAAGGGGCGGCTCGCGCTCGCCAAGTTGATCTATTCGCGCGTCAACGTCCTCGTCCTCGACGAGCCAACGAACCATCTCGACATCCCTTCGCGCGAAGCCCTCGAAGAAGCCCTCGCGTCCTACGACGGCACGATCATCACGATCAGCCACGACCGTTACTTTCTCGACCGCGTCGCCACGCAAATCCTCGCCCTCGACGGTAGCGGCACGGCGGAGCACTACGACGGCGACTACACCGAGTATCACGACTGGAAAGCAGCGGGCGGCTTCGCGCCTCAGTCCGCGTCAGCCAGTGCGGCGGAGAAGCCCGCGACGGCGACGAACGAAACTCAACACGGGCGCGAGGAGCAGAGAGACGCTTCGCCGCCGAAGTCGAAAGGTGCGCACGCCAAAGCGAAAGGCGCGGTCGAAAAGACAAAGGGCGCGGGCGTGAAGGTGTTGAAGAAATCGAAGGCTCCAGCGCGCACGCCTGCGATGATCGAAGCCGAGATCGCCGACGCCGAGCGGCGGCTCGCCGCCATCTCCGACGAACTCTCCCGACCGGAAGTCGCGCGCGACATGGCGCACGCCTCGCGCCTCAACGAAGACTACCGAGCGGCGGACGAGAGACTGCGCGCACTCTACGAAGAGTGGGAGCGCGTCGCGGCGGAAGCCGCGAAGGCGTGAGCATACTTGTCGGGGCAGAGGACTTGTCCTCTGCCCTGACAAGTTTATTTCGTCGCCTGCTCTTTGAGCGGAATAAACTTCATCGGCGGGGGCGTGATGTGCGTCGTCGAAACAGGCTGACCCTTCATAAATTCAAGCATCACGTCCTTGATCTTCGGTGATGAGAGGAACAGCGGATCGCTGTGCACCGCGCCCTCGATGATGACGTGCGTGCTGTTCGAGAACCCGGCGCGATACTCTTCGGCGTTTGAGATGGGCGTGCGCGCGTCGAGCGTGCCGCTGATGAAGAGTGCGGGCACGTCCGACTTGACCAGCGAGCGGAACTCGTCGCCGAGGTCGGGCGCATTCCACTCCGAGCAGACGCCGGGGAAGGGTTCGTTCATTAAAGCGCCGAGCAGCGTCGTATCCGCCTCGCGCCCGATCCGCTCGAAACGCGCAGGGCTGACGCCCGAGGCGCAGTCCATCATGTACGACATCGCGGAGCCGAACTCGCTGCGTGACAGGTTGAGCCACGCCTCGGCGGACGGCGTGAAGTCGCCCTTCGACGCGCGGTAGTAGATCATCGGATAGAACATCTCGGTCGTCGTGCCGATGTTATTCGCGGTCAGGAACTGCATGACGAACTTGTTGACCGTGACCGAGACCTTCTGCTTCGTCTGCTGATCGATGACCTCGACCGTCACGGGTTTCTTGTCGAGTTGTTCATGGACGGACTTCATCAGCGCGGTTAAGTCGGGAATCTTCTCGCCCCAGTAGGGGTCGGCTTTGACCGCCGCGCTCAAGGCGACGAGGTGCTTCTCGATGTTGGAGGGGAGCTTGTAGGTGTGATCGGGTCCCTCCGTGCCCGCGAGGATTGCGCGTTGGATGCTTTGCGGGTGACGCCGAAGAGTGGCGAGCGTGAGGTGCGTGCCGTAGCTGATGCCCCAGAGGCTAATCTTTTCCGCGCCGAGAGCCTTACGCAAATCTTCCAGATCATCCGCGCTCTCGTTCGTGTTGTAGCCTGTGAGATCGACGCGCTGGATGTCGCGCCAGTAGTGCGCGCAATCTTTCGAGCGTTCGCGCGCCACCTTCAGCATCGCGTCGAGCGAGGGCGCGACATTCACAGGGAAGTCCCAGTGCTCGTAACAACTCAAGTTTGGCTTCGAATATCCCGTGCCACGCTGGTCGAACGCGATCACGTCGCCGACCTCGCGCATCGCCATAAACAGCGGGAAGCGCGAGCCCGTCGCCGTGCCGATGCCGCTGCCGCCGGGTCCGCCCGCGAGATAGACGATGGGCGCGCCCGGCGTCTTCGCGGTGCTCTTGAAGCGCACGAACGCCAGCTCGATCAGGTTGCTCTGCGGATCGCGGCGGTTTTCGGGGACGACGAGGACGCCAAACTCCGCGTCCGTCTTCTCGCCCTTCTGGTTCTGAAAGACGTAGGGCTTTACGTTGAGATCGCCAGCCTTGCGCTGCGCCGCGACCGTGACGGCGAGCAACGAGACGAGCGCAAGCAACCACACGCTTCGATGGACACAATTCTCCCTGGACATAACGAGATGCCTCCTTCGCGTTTCGGTGTCGGCGCGAGTCGCGCCGTGTTAAGGGAAAAGGTTTAGAGTTCGTTTCAAAACAGTAGGGACAGGACTTATCAGTCCACGCATAAACACTACACGCGTCGCCGCGCGTGAGTTCTACCCGTTGCTGTCTTCAATCTCCGCAATCGCCCACATCGCCTTCGCACGCACGCGCGGCTCTGGGTCGTTGAGCGCTTGCTTGAGTGATGAGACGGCTTTCTCACTCCTGATCTCGCCGAGCGCTTCCGCCGCCATGCGCCGCACTTCCGTCTGCGCGTCCGCGACTAACAGGCGACACAGAGCATCTACGGCGCGCTCCTCCTTCATCTCGCTCAGTGCCCACGCGGCAGTCTCGCGCACGCGCGGTTCGCCGTCCGAGAGCGAGGCGATCAACTTGTCGGCGGCGCGCTCGTCCCTGATCTCGCCGAGCGCGCGCGCCGCGCTGGCGCGCACCCACTCGTCGGAATCCGTGAGCAGCGAGATGAGACGTGGCACGGCGACGGCGCGCTCGTCCCCGCGCATATTCGTCAACTCGCCGATTGCCCACGCGGCGTTGCGGCGCACGCTCGCGTCCACGGAGTCGAGCGCGTTCGTCAAAGGCTCGACGGCGGGCGTGCCCATCGAGGCGAGCGCGATTGCCGCCTGCTCGCCGGGCGAGGGCTGCTTGAAGGAATCCATCGCGGGACTCCACCTACCGTCCTCCCAGCAACGCTGCGACTGGACGGGCGCGTCGTCGCCGAGCATCGAGATGAGCGCGGGGATGAGTCCGACGGCGCGCTTGTGTCCCGCCTCGCACGCCGCTTGCGCGCGCGCCTGCGGGCTGTCCGAGTTTAACGCCCCCGCTTCGAGCGGCGCTGGCGGGCTGCTTCGCTCCTGCGTGGAAGTCTCACGCGGCTGACTCTGCGGATCAATTTCGCCGCGCGGCTCACCCGTCGCCGCATCGAACTGAACCGCGCGCAGCTCGAACGAGAAGGTTGAGATGGCGAGGCATGACAGGCAGAGGGCGGAGAACGCCGCGAGCGCGAGCAGTTGCGCGGCGCGTGAGCCGAGGCGGCGTGTGCGTTGTGTCAGTCGCATGATTCTTTCCTCCAGTATGTCTGCGTCGAAGACTCCGAGCGTGAAGGCGCGCCCGGCGGGCGGACAGATCGCGCCCGCCACGCGGACGAGAGAGCGCGCGTAAACGTCGGGCGCGACAACGCGCTCCGCGACCAACTCGTCGCAGGCTAACTCCCGCGTTCGATCAATCTGCCGCTTGATGAGCCGCGCGAGCGGGTGGAATGAGACGGGCAGGAAGAGAAGTTCGTACAGGAGATTGAGCGCGAAGTCGCGGCGCGCGATGTGCGCCATCTCGTGACCGAGCACGGACGCCAGTTCCTCTGTGGAAACGTTCGCGAAGAACCTCTCCGGCAGAATGACGACGGGCTCTCGCGCGCCAACCGCCATAGGCGCGACCGCCTCCGGCGAACACGCGAGCGCAACACCGCGTAAGCCGAACGCCGCGCAGCAACGCGCCGCGACCGCGCACGCCTCCGCCGAGAGTGCGCGCGCGTGAGCCGTGCGACGCAGAGCTTGCGCGCGACGCCACGCGCGCCACAGGGCGCACGCGCGGAAGAGTAGGAAGAGCGCGTAGCAGATGGCGATGGCGAGCGTGAGCGCAGGCGCGGACTCGACCGTCCGCCTGTGTCGCCCCATGAGTAGATCGAGGGACAGACCGCCGACGGAGGTTGTGTCGCGGTGTGCCGTTGCGGGAACGGAGTTTGGCGTAACGGCGTCCGGCGTTTGTGTCAGTCGCCCTTGATCGCTCCGTCGCTCAAGCGCGGCGATGTTCGGCGGCGGCGCGTCGGACACACGCGCAGACTCTCCACCCAGATCGACGAGACCCAACAGCGGCAGGGCGACGCAGAGCACGAGCGTCGCCACCCAGAGCGCGTGGCGCAGGCGCGCGGGCGCGCGTGAGAGGAGGCGCGCGCAGGCTGCGGCGACGATTGCGACGAGCGCGATCTGCCACGCCGCGTTGAGCAAAAAACTCGGCACGATCTCAAGCGTCCTGTTCATCGCGCGCCCCCTTTTCAACGAGCCGGTTGAGCCGCGCGAGCTTTTCGGGCGTCAGATGTTTGGCTTCGACCAGACTCATGACGAGACTCTCGGCGGAGCCGCCGAACATGCGTTCGATGAGATCGCCGACGGTCTTGCCGACCACGTCGCGGCGGCTGACGGCGGGTCGGTAGAAGTAAGCCTTGTCCTTGAGCGTGCGCTTGACCTTGCCCTTGCGGTGGAGCACGCCGAGCATCGTCTGCACGGTCGTGTAGGCGTGCCCGCGATTCAGTTCACGCTGCACGGTCTGGACGTTGGCGGGACCCGTCTCCCACAGCACCTTCATGATTTCGAGTTCGAGGGGCGTCAGGTGTTCAGACTTTTGGCGCGCCATCCATCACCTCCTAATTCGTTAGGAGGATACGCGCGGGGGCGGACGCGTGTCAACTAAAAAATTAGGAGGTGTGCCGTAGCTGCGGCGGCAGGCGGCGTCACGCCGGTATGCGCTGGGGCGTTTTCCGGCGGGCGAAGAGGCGCGATCAGACGCGATTTCGTCGCATGAGCAGTGCTTGACAGTCGCGCGAACCGTCTGTTAGTTTTCAACCTCGATTTTCGTATTATCGAAGAGATGGTTTGATAGTCTATAGGCACGTAGCTCAGGGGTAGAGCACTACCTTGACACGGTAGGGGTCCGCGGTTCAAATCCGCGCGTGCCTACCATTTTCTTTGAGTGTCCCGCATTTTCCTCACCCGACCCGCCGGGCTTCCGATCCATTTGCCAGACTTTTGCCAATCGGTACGCTTCGCGCAGTACACGCCTACGAAACAGATCGCCGGGGTCTTCAACTAAGACGGCGAGAGGTTCATTAGAAGTAGAGGCGCGTCCCTGTATCTCCCCAGCCGCACGCACATCACCGCCTGAGTAAGTCCCAAGCATAGTCGTATCCGCCCGAGTTTCCTGGCGAGGCGAGCCGTGCGCGGACAGCGCGAGTTTCCCATCAAGCCTCAACCCACTCCTGGCGACATCTCCGCGCTTTACTCTCATCCCCGGCAGCTCAACTAAGAAATTATCACCGACAGAATTTCCTGAAGACCGGCTCTTTTCCATTCTGAGACGTGAGGGCGATAAGGCGATCTCCCAGTTTTAGCGGTAAAGGAAGATTCGTTAAGGGGTTACAAATGATCGCCGGGTCAGAATCGGAGTCACACACCCGCCGGCATGAGAGCCGTTCGCCCCATGCGCAGGCGGGCGTGCCTGGATGTCTGTCCGTTTGAGGACAAAAGCGGGGCGCTAAATCTTAGGAAAATCAGGCTGATTACGGATGTAATCAACTTAGAACGTTCCAATTGTTGCCTCCCAAACGAGGCTTCCCTTCGGGGTATTGCGTGACTCTGTGTCGCTTTGTCCACTGAGACTGGCGGGAGTGCACGCGAGGGGCGTCGTGTCGCCGATTAGCGTCGGAGGTTTTGCCTTGAACGACAAGAAGGAAAAAAAGAAGAAGCGGACGGCGCTGGTCATCTGCCGCAGCGGCAAACAGTACTGGACGACGCAGACGGAGTTCTGGCAGTGGGTCAGGGATCAGGTCGTCGAAAAGACGCAGGATCACCCGCTCACAGGCGTCTTCCGTCGAGAGGACGAGGAGATGTTGGTTCTGCTCAACCACACCGTGCTCAACCTCGCCGCCCCGAACCACCTGCGCGAGTCCATGCTCGCGCGCCGGATGATCCGCAGGCGTTGACGAAACACGTTGACGAGACGCGCCGCCGCGCGAGACAAAGCACGACCGCATCGACGCTGACCACAGCGACGAGCGAGACTCGACAACATCAACGAATGAGACTTATGAGGTTTAAGTTTATGAGGCGACCGATTCCAGCTTTGCCCCGCTCCCTTGGTTCGCTCGCGCCGCGCCTCGTCGTCGCCTGCGCGTCGTTCGTCGTCCTCGCGGCGGCAAGCGTCGCGACGGCGCAGACGCCGACCGCAGACGCGACGACGACAACTCCACCGCCCGCCGAGAAACTTGCGCCCGCCGAGCGACCGACGAGAGTCGCGCCCGCCGAAGGAACAGCGATGACCGCCCCCGCGTCCGCCTCCGCGCGCGAGGGCGACAGCTATCACATCGGCGCGGGCGATGTGCTCGATATACGTGTCTTCAATCGCCCGCAGCTCTCGCGCGACGCCGTGCGCGTTGACGGACGGGGCATGATTCGTATGCCTCTGATCGAGGGTGAGATTCAAGCGGCGTGCCGGACGGAGACTGATCTCGCGCACGAGATCGAGACGCGCTATCTGAAATATCAGCGCAGCCCGCACGTGGATGTCTTCGTCAAGGAGTTCCAATCGCAGCCCGTGGCGGTCATCGGCGCGGTGAACCTGCCCGGTCGCTTCCAACTCCAACGCCCGATGCACCTGCTTGAGCTGCTTACGTTCGCGGGTGGACCCTCTGAGCGCGCGGGCGCGCGCGTACAGATCGCGCATACGATCGCCCCTTCGCCGTGCGAGGCGCAACCCGTCGCGGCGGGTGAGAACGCGGCGGATGAAGATGCTGCAGACGTGCTCTCGTCATACCGTCTGGGCGACACGCTGCGCGGCGTCGAGCAGTCGAACCCGCTCGTCAGACCGGGCGACATCGTCAACCTGCCGGAAGCCGAGCAGGCTTTCATCGTCGGGAACGTCTTGCGCCCTTCGACGATTGATCTCAAAGAGCCGGTCACGGTCTCGCGCGCGATTGCGATGGCGGGCGGCTTCATGCCCGACACCAAGCGTGAGAAGATTCGCATCCTTCGACAGACGCCGGGAGAGACGAACAAGAAAGAAATCTTCGTTGACCTGAGTGCGATTGAGAAGCGTCAGGCGGAAGACGTGGTGCTCCAGGCAGACGACATCGTGGACGTGCCGATTGCGGGTGGCAAGCGAATCCTTCGCAGCCTCGTCAGCGGCATCTTCCCTGCGGCGGGGCAACTCCCCATACAGGTCATCTCCGGTCAAGTCCCGACCGCCGCGACGCGTCGCCACTGATGCGTCACGCGACGCCCCCTCGCGATCAATTTGCCTCGCGGTGTCCGTCGTGCCTCCGGGTTAATCGCTGCCCCGTCCTTATGTTTGATCGTGTAGATAGTTGATCGTGCAGAGAGCCGTTCGAGATTCGAGGTAAGAGAATGAAAGAAGCACGCGAATTGATGAAGCCACCCGCAGAGGTTCGCAGCCTCGTGCCCGTCGAAGTGCTCACGCCCCCACAGCCCCATCAGCCCTCCAGCGGGTACTACTCGGAGATCGGTCTCGACGAAGAGTTGGGTTTGCGCAACTACTGGCGTGCGGTGCGCAAGCGTCTCTGGCTCGTCGTCTGTATCAGCGTCGTGGCGACTGCGCTGACCGCCCTCTACATGGCGCACAAGCCAGACATCTACGAGGCGCGCGCGCGCGTGCAAGTGGATGCCGAACGCAGTAACCCCGCGCTCGGCGCGACGAAGTCGGACGTGCTTGTCTTCAACGACCCGACCTACTTCAGCACGCAGCTACAGATTCTCACGGGCGACGGGCTGCTGCGTCGCGTCGCCAAAACTCTCGACCTCGAACATAACCAAGCTTTCCTCCATCCGCAGAAGAAACGTTCGACGTGGGAGAACCTGCTTCGCATGGTTGGCGTCAGCGGCAAGAGTAAAGGCGCGGGCGGCACGCAGGTCGTCGAGTCGCCACTGCCCGTTGCGGTTGCGCCCGCCGCGGCGCAGGAAGATTTGCAGGAGGCATCGCGACTCGCGCCCTACGTCGAGGCGCTCGCGGGCGGTCTCGAAGCGGAGCCGGTGAAGGAAGCACGCCTCAAGGTGACGGAGACGCACCTCATCGATGTGCGCTTCGACCACCCCGACCCCAGAGTCGCCGCGCAGGTCGCCAACGCCGTCGCGGACGTGTTCGTCGTCACCAACCTTGAGAAGAAGACCGAGTCGAACACGACGACGGGCGACTTCTTGCAGAAGCGCGTCGCGGAGTTGCAGGCGCAGATACGCGCCGACGAAGAGCGTCTGATGTCTTACGCGCGCAGCAACCAGATACTCTCGCTCGACGCCAGCCAGAACACGGTCGTGGATCGCCTCGTCGGTCTCAACAAGCAACTGCTCGAAGCCGAGAACGAGCGCAAGATGGCGGAAGCCGCCTACCAGTCCGCGCTTGCGCCCGGCGCAGCCGAGGCGCTCTCCGAGAGCGGCACGAAAGCGACAGCCGATCTCGATAGCAAGCTCGCCGAGCTTCGCTCGAAGCGCGCGCAACTGCTCGTCGAGAACACAGAGGAGTGGCCCGAAGTCAAAGAGGTGACGCAGCAGATCGCCGCGCTCGAACGTCAGGTGGCTGAGGCGCGCACGCGCGCCGTCTCCAACGTCAAGACGAACCTTGAGACGCGCTACCGCGAATCGCTCGCGCGCGAGCAGGCTCTGCGCTCAGCCTTTGACCAGCAGCGCGGCGAGACCCTCACGCAGAACGAAGCGGCGATCAACTATCGCATCATCCAGCAGGAGATCGAGACGAGCAAGAATCTGCTTGACGGACTCCTCCAGCGCGCCAAAGAGAACGAGGTCGCGCTCGCCGGCACGCTCAACAACATACACGTTGACGAGCACGCCATCCCGCCGAAAAGCCCCGTCGCGCCGCAGCGACTCTTGAACGTCGCGCTCGCCTTCATCCTCTCGCTCATGGTCGGCGTCGGTCTCGCGCTCCTGCTCGAACGACTCGACAACACGGTGCATTCGACCGAAGAGGTCGAACGACTCCTGCAACTGCCCGCGCTCGTCGCCGTCCCCTCAGCCGCGAGCCTGCCGCGCTCGCGCCGACGCTACCTGCACGCCGCCAAAGGCGCATTGCAGACGCGCAACGGGAACGGCAATGGCAATGGCAACGGCAACGGGCACTTGCGACCCGAACTGATCCTCGACTCAGGGGTGCAGACGCCTCTGGCGGAAGCCTACCGGCATCTGCGCACATCGATCCTGCTCGCGCGCGCGGGTCGCGCCGTCCGCACGATCCTCGTCACGTCGAGCCAGCCCGGCGACGGCAAGACGACCACGGCGATCAATCTCGCGACGAGTCTCGCGCAGACCGGCGCGCACGTCCTCCTGATAGATGCAGACTTGCGCCGACCTCGCGCACACAGTGTCTTCGGACTCGACAACGAGCAGGGCTTGAGCACGGTGCTCGCGGGCGAGCAGAAGGCTTTCGAGATCGTCTCGCTCATCGCGCGTCACCAGCCGACCGGCTTGCACGTGCTCGCCGCCGGACCCATGCCGCCCAACGCGGCGGAACTCCTCGGCTCCGACGAGATGACCAAGCTGCTCTCGTTCCTCCAATCCGTCTTCACGCACGTCGTCATAGACTCGCCGCCCGTCGGCTCTTTCACCGACGGCGTGCTGCTCTCCTCGATGGTTGACGGCGTGGTGCTCGTCGTCAACGGCGGCAAGACTTCGCGCGATCTCGTCCGCCGCTCGCGGCAGGTCTTGCACGACGCGGGCGCACGCATCCTCGGCGTCGTCCTCAATAACGTCGAGCTTCGCGCGCAAGAGTACAACAACTACTACCACTCCTGATCGCGCGCGGACGACTGTGAATCACGGACGATTTTAACTTTACGGAACCAGCGATGGTGAGCGAACGGACGACACGGATGGCAACTGCAAGCGGGCTCGAACTTCAAGCGCGCGCGTCGGATGAGCGATCGAAGGCGGCAATCCTGCGCGTCGCGCCTTCGCGCGGCTGGGTCTCGCTCAAACTCGGCGAGTTGTGGGCTTATCGTGAGTTGCTCTACTTCCTCGTCTGGCGCGACATCAAGGTGCGCTACAAACAGACTGCGCTCGGCGCAGCATGGGCTGTTATTCAACCGTTCTTCACGATGGTCGTCTTCAGTCTCTTCTTCGGGAGGTTGGGACGGATTCCTTCAGACAACATCCCGTACCCGATCTTCGCTTACGCCGCGCTCGTGCCGTGGA
>JAVXVR010000221.1:0-3285 GCA_032230165.1 Acidobacteriota bacterium
GTTCGATTCGAGACGGTGCGCGGCGTCGAGCGCGCCCGCGAGGTTGCCGTCCATCGCGTAGGCGATAGCCTCGAAGTGCAGGTTGTGGCTGTAGTACATCAGCGGATACAGCCCTCGCGCGCCAGACGCACGGATGTACGACTGATCTGCGCGCGCCGCCGCGACGTTGCTCGTGGCGGCGGCGTGATAGTCGCCGGTGCGCATGTAGATGTGCGCGGGCATGTGTACGAGGTGACCTGCGGCGGGCATTTGCGCCGGAAGGCGTGCGACGTAGGGCAGCGCACGCTCCGGATGCGGCGAGGCTTCGACGGCGTGGATGTAGTAGTGGATCGCGCCGATGTGGTAGGGATCGCGACGGAGGACGGATTCGAGCGTGGCGACGATCTCTTCCGTGCCTTCGGCGGGCTTGCCGTCCGGCGTCCAGAGCTTCCACGGGCGCAAGTCCATCATGCTCTCGGCGTAGAGCGTCGCGGCGTCCAGATCGTCAGGATATTTTTTTGACAACTCGCCCATCGCGTTTTTGAACTCGATGGCGAGTCGGCGCAGATCGTCCGCGCTGGCTTGCGCGTTGTCGGTGTAGCGTTTGGAGAGAGCTTCGACGTAGTCGCGCTCCTTCTGCGTCGCGGAGACTGCGAGCCTTCGCGCCTGCTGCGTGGCTTCGTAGGCGGCGCGCTCGCGCTCGGGGTCAACGTCGAGGTTGATGTTGGGTCCGAGCGCGTAGGCGACGCCCCAGTAAGCCATCGCGAGCGAAGGATCGAGCTCGGCGGCGCGGCGGAAGGAGCGCACAGCCTCGTCGTGGTTGAAGGCATAGACGAAGCTCAGCCCCTGATCGAAGAAGCGCTGTGCCTCTACGCTTCTGGTCGAGACGGCGTGGTGGTGCGTGCCCATACCCGCGACGAGCGTGGCGCGCGGCGGCGTCGCGGGCGACGGGTGCTGCATCGCGTCGTGCTGCTGCGCGCGGGAGGCGACGTTGAGTGCAAAGACGAGTGCGAGCGCGAGGGCGAACGCGCGTATCAGGGGAAAAGTTCTCATCTCTTTACCTCGAAGCAGGCTAGCGTGGAGGGCATGGCAGAGCGAATCTTAAAGGCATCTCTCGACGGTTCTCAAATTGCTCAATGTCGTTTCTTAAATCTGAAACGACGCCCGACGATTACCTTGACGAGCAGGTGATCCGTGCTTCGCGTCGCGCCGACACCGACGCCAAAGTTAAGCTCCCAGTTCGGCGAGACGTTCAGATCAATCGAAGGGATGAACTGGTGCTCCTGCTCGCGGAAGGGATCGAAGCTGGTGACGGGTCCCGTCGCGCCGTAGTACTCCAAGCCGCCGGTGATCTTCTTGGTCAGATCGTAACTCACCTTCGCATTGGGCGAGAACTCAAAGCCGCGCCGCGTGTCCGGTCCCTTGAGCGCGCGCTCCAGGGTCGGGTTGAAAGAGAAGTACCAGCGCTTCACCTGCTTATCAATGATCGGGCGCAGCTCCAGCGTCCAGGTGTTCGCCGAGTAGCGGCGGCGCTGGTAGCCGATCTCGGCGGAGAGGCTCAAGCCGACAGGCAAGTGCTTACTCTCAGGGACGCGCACGCGGGGGCGTATGTGATCGCCCACCCAGTCCCAGCCGTTGCCGTTGCGCGCGCTGGTGAAGATGTAAAACCCGGTCTCGAACCACGAGTTGAAGCCGTGCGTGATCTCTATGGTCTCGTGCCACGCGTGATGGGTCGGGAGCGTGCCATCGTCCGTCCGCTTCGAGCCTTTGAAGGTGAAGTTGCTGTGCAGCTCGACCATCGTGTAGCCGGGCGGCAGGGTCTCTGAGCCATAGACCTGAATCTCGTAGTTCTCCTGCGCGCGCGCCGTGGCGGAGACGGCGACAAGCAAGGCGCACACGAAAAAAATGCGGTGGGCGAAAGGAGTCTTCATCAACGCGGGCAGAAGTGCTCGGCAATGATCTCGGTAAAGAGCGGCGGCATCTTACAGCAAAGCGCACGCCGCCGTCTCTAAAATTGTCTGAGCGTAAAATTCTCAGGAAAGTTCGCGCAGAGCGTCGGGCGAGTCCGCCGAGAGTCTATTCGTTGACCTTGAGCACGGCGAGGAAGGCTTCTTGCGGAATCTCGACGCGACCGACGCGCTTCATGCGCTTCTTGCCCTCTTTTTGCTTGTCGAGGAGCTTGCGCTTGCGCGAGATGTCGCCGCCGTAGCACTTGGCGATGACGTTCTTGCCCATCGCCTTGACGGTCTCTCTAGCGATGACCTTGTTGCCAATCGCAGCTTGAATCGGGACTTCAAAAAGCTGGCGCGGAATCAACTGCCGCATCTTCTCGGCGAGAAAACGCCCGCGCGCCTCCGAGTTCTCGCGGTGGACGATTATAGAGAGCGCATCCACGGGCTCGCCCGCGACGAGCAGATCGAGCTTGACCAGATCGCTCTCCCAGTATTCCGTAAAGTGGTAATCGAGCGAAGCGTAACCACGCGAGACTGATTTCAGGCGATCATAAAAGTCGAGCACGATCTCGTTTAAGGGCAGCTCATAGACGAGCATGACGCGCTTCTCGGCGATGTACTCGAACTTCTTCTGCACGCCGCGCTTCTCTTCGAGCAGGGGCAGGATGCCGCCCAAGTATTCGTCGGAAGAGAGGATTGTCGCGAGGATGACCGGCTCTTCGATCTTCACGATGCGCACGGAGTCGGGCATCTTCGCAGGGCTGTCAACTTCGACGACTTCGCCGTCGGTCGTCGTCACGCGGTAGCGCACGCCGGGCGCGGTCGTGATGAGATCGAGATTGAACTCGCGTTCCAGACGCTCCTGCACGATCTCCATGTGGAGCAGACCGAGGAAGCCGCAACGGAAGCCGAAGCCGAGCGCGACCGAAGATTCGGGCTCGTAGAAGAACGAGGCGTCGTTGAGACGGAGCTTATCGAGCGCGTCGCGCAGCTCTTCATACTGGTTCGCTTCAACGGGGTAGAGCCCTGCGAAGACGAGCGGCTTGATCTCCTGAAAGCCGGGGAAGGGTTCAGTCGTCGGTCGCGCGGCTTCGGTGATCGTGTCGCCGATCTGAACGTCCGCGACCGTCTTGATTGAAGCCGTGAGGAAACCGACCTCGCCGACGCCGAGCACATCAATCGGCGTGGGGCGCGGGCGGTTGACGCCTAGAGTCTCCACCTGATAGTCGCGCCCCGTGTTGAAGAAGCGAATCTTCATGCCCGTCTTGATCGATCCGTCTATGACGCGGAAGAGGACGATGACGCCGCGGTAGGAGTCGTACCACGAGTCGAAGATGAGCGCCATGAGCGGCGC
>JAVXVR010000295.1:0-6166 GCA_032230165.1 Acidobacteriota bacterium
CCCGTGAGGAGCGAGCCGCCACTTCATGTTCCGACCCGTGGCGATCAGTGCTTGCGTGTGACCTTTTTCTCACCCGCCTCTTTGCGCTTCTCGGCGGCTTCCTGTTTCTTGTTCTCGTGCTCGACGCGCACGACCTTGCCCGTGATGGCGCTCACCTGCACCTCGTCAATGGTGCCCCTCGCATTGCGGATGTCGAAGGAGTAGACGAGCTTCCCGTGTTCGCGCTCCAACTCACCGCTCTCGACCGTGCCGGCGGCGCGTTTGAGTGCGATCTCCTGCGCTTGCTCCTTCGTGATCTTGGCTTCGCGCGCTAACTTCGCCTGCTCCTCCGGCGATTCCCCTTTCTCCTGCGCCCTAACTGTAGCGAAGGATGCCGCGGACGCTCCCGCGATGAGAATGGAAATTACGACTGCTGCCAGTGTCAGGTAACGTTTCATAGAAATCTTCCTTTCCTCGTCAAATATTTGTGCACAGACCTTGCCGGGAATCTCACCACGAGCCCCACATTTTCCGTGCGGCTCATAATCTATCACCTGCAAGATGACGAGAGGATGACGCTAATCTCGCCGCGAGGGTGGAATCGGACGCCGGGAGGGAGATGAGAAAGATGCTCCCGCGCGAGTCCGAGCGTTCGAGCGCGACGCGCCCGCCGTGGAGTTCAGCGATGAGCGAGGCAATGGAGAGACCGAGCCCCGCGCCGCCGCCCGCCTCGCCTGCGCGTGAGCGCACCTTGTCAACGCGATAGAAGCGCTCGAAGATGTGCGGCTGTGCTTCGGCGGGAATCCCTGAGCCCGTATCAGCGATGCGGACGCTGTAGCGCGAGCCGTCGCGCCCGATCTCGACGCCGACCCGTCCGCCCGGCGGCGTGTACTTGATCGCGTTGTCGAGCAGGTTCAAAAGCATCCGTCGGATGAGCCCTTCGTCGCCACGCAGCGGCAACTCTTCGCCCGCGTGCTCGTAATGAAGTTCGACGTGGCGATGGGCGGCGAGTGAGCGGACGGCGCGCACGCAGTCGCTCACCGTCTCGTCGAGGTAGAGGTTTGCGAAGTCGGGCTGGTACTGACCCGCGTCGGAGCGCGCCAGCATGAAGAGGTCTTCAACGATGCGCGTCAGCCTCCGCCCCTCGTCGTGGAGTATGGCGAGCGACTCGCGGTACTCCTCCGGGCTGCGCTCGGCTTGCGAGAGCGCGACCTCTGACTCGCCGCACACGATGGCGACGGGCGTGCGCAGCTCGTGCGAGGCGTCCGCCATGAAGCGGCGCTGCTGTTCGAACGAGGCGTCGAGGCGCGCGAGCAACTCGTTGAAGATGCGCGCGAGGCGACCGAGTTCATTGCGCGCATTGGGCTCTGGCAGACGCTCATTCAGATTCGATGCCCCGATGCGCTCCGCTCTCGCGCCCATCGCGACGACCGGCGCGAGGCTCCGCCGCGCGATGAAGTAGCCGCCGAGGCTCGCGATGATGAGCGCGAGCGGCACGGCGGCGTAGAAGGCACGCCGCGCCTGTTCGAGCGCCTCCGCCTGCTCGTGGAGCGGGAGCGCGACGGCGATGGTGTAATGCCTCCCGCGACTCTCGACCGTGGCGGCGAAGGCGCGGACACCTCCCGCACGACCCGGGACGTTCGCGAAGGCGCGACCCCGTAGCGCGGCGGCTGCGACGAGCCCGCTCAGACTTTGAGACAGCGTCGTCGTCTCGGGGAAGAGAATCTTGCCCCCCACGCCGGTCGAAGGGGCGGAGGCGGCGACGAGGCGACCCGCTTCGTCGAGGATGAGGGCTTGCCTGTCGCCAAACTGAAAGTTGCGCGCGACCTCAACCGCGGCATCGTCGCCCGACTGATCCTCGTCGTTCGACTCGGCGGCGAAGTTCGAGATGAGTGAGGCGGCTGTATCGGCGAGGGATTGATCGGTGCGCTCGCGCGTCGCGCGCGCGAGATACGTGTAGGTGGCGAAGGCGAAGGTAATGAGCACGAGCGCGAGCACGCCCGTGTACCAGAGGGTGAGGCGGGCGCGCATCGACTCAAGCATGATCGCCCGTCGAGCCTCTCTCGCCTGTCGCGTCGTCGCCGCGCCGCAAGTCGTCCGGCGAGGCGAGCAGGTAGCCCTCGCCGCGGCGCGTGTGGATGAGAGGGGCGGCGAACCCGTCGTCAACTTTGCGCCGCAGGCGGTTGATATTCACGTCGATGAGGTTCGAGAGGGGATCGAAGTTCTCGTCCCAGACGTGCTCGGCGATCTCGGCGCGACCGAGGACGCGCCCGCGCTCGCGCGCAAGATATTCGAGCAGCGCATACTCCTTCGCCGTCAGTTCGATCCGCCGCCCGCCGCGCGTGACGCGGTGGGCGCGCGTGTCTATGACGAGATCGGCGACGGTGATGGCGGTGTCGCTGACCACGTGCCCCCGGCGCAGCAGGGCACGCAGGCGCGCCAATAGCTCAACGACCTCGAAGGGTTTGGTGAGGTAATCATCCGCGCCCGTATCGAGCCCTGCGACCCGATCCTCGACGGCGTCGCGCGCCGTCAGCATGAGCACGGGCACGGCGGAGCCTGCGGCGCGCAACTCTCGGCAGACCTCGAACCCGTCGCGCCCCGGTATCATCACGTCGAGGATGACGGCGTCGTAGTCGTTGATGGAGAGTTTGTAGAGCGCGTCCTCGCCATCGCCCGTCACGTCAACCGCGTAGGTCTGCTCACGCAACCCTTGCGCGACGAACCGGGCGATGCGCGGGTCGTCTTCAACCAGCAGCACTCTCATCCTTAAACTTCCTCGCGAAGCGGGAAGGGAGCTTCGCCGATCGTTCCAACTTCGCCGAGACGAATTAAAAACCAGAGCCACTCTAAGCGAACCAAGATGAAAGGAAGATTACAGCCGCATCATGCGTTAGGGGCGCGCTGTAATCTCACCGTCATCTTCGACCTGATAAAGAGATTGCACCGCAGTCGGTTATCACAAGTCAACGTGCTATCGGTGGCGTTCGTCTTCGCCTTAAATGATCGCGTCGGCAGCGTTACTTTTTGACGGTTGGTAGAATCGCATGGAAACAACAAGAAGACTATCCCTCGCCTCCCTGTGCTGCGTCTTTGCCCTCCTGAGCTTTGGCGGGCGGGTCGCGGCGCAAAACCAGTCGGGCGAAATTCGTGGGCAGATCGCGGACGAGCGCGGCGCGGCAATCGTCGGCGCGAAGCTCACGTTAGCCTCGGCGGGCGGGGAGGAGAAGAGCGCCACCAGCAATCAGGAGGGCGTCTATACGTTCAAAGGGCTCGCCACCGGCGCTTACACCTTGCGAGCCGTGGCGGAAGGCTTCAGTGTTTACGAGAACACGGAAGTCCGTCTGACGCCGGGGCAAAAGCAAGTGCTCAACGTGCAGCTCAAAGTGGCGCTCACGCAGGAGAACGTCACCGTCTCTTCGGAAGCCGCGCTCAACACAGAGCCTGAGAACAACGCGGACTCACTCAAGTTGCAGGGCAAGCAGTTGGAGATTCTGCCGGACGACCCGGACGATCTGGCGGCGGCGCTGCAAGCTCTGGCGGGTCCGTCGGCGGGACCGAGCGGCGGGGAAATATTCGTGGACGGGTTCAGCGGCGCGCGCCTCCCGCCAAAGTCTTCAATCAGGGAAGTGCGAATCAATCAGAACCCTTTCTCGGCGGAGTACGACCGCGTGGGCTTCGGGCGGATCGAGATTTTCACGAAGCCCGGCACCGGCGACATCGAAGGCGAGGCGGTCTTCAACTTCAACGACGAGAGTTTGAACGCGCGCAACCCCTACGCCACGACGCGTGCACCGTATCAGGTGCGCTCTCTTGAGTTCTCTGTCAGTGGCCCCATCATTAAGAACCGGCTCTCGTTCTTTGTCGGCTATGAGAATCGTGGCATTGACGATAACGCCAACATCAACGCGCTGATCTTAGACCCGTCGCTTCGCGTCGTGCCCTTCATCCAGACGGCGGCGACGCCGCGTCGCTCGCAGGAGCGCGAGCCGCGGCTCGATTGGCAGATCAATAAGAACCACACGCTGAGCGCGGTCGTCGAGTTCAATCCTTCCCGCACACACAACACAGGGATCGGCGGCTTCACCCTGCCTTCGCGCGCCTACGACACCACGGGCTACGAGCGGCAGTTCCGGCTGACCGAGACCGCCGTGCTCTCTCCCACAATCGTCACGGAGACGCGCCTCCAACTCAGATCGGATCGGAGTGAGTTGATAAGTGTTAATTCGACCCCGGCGCTCAACGTCCTGGACGCATTCAACGGCGGGGGTGATCAGACAGGACCATCGCTTAACAAGAGAAACCTGCGCGTCCTCTATAACAACACGACCTTGACGCACGGCGCGCACATTCTGAGGTTCGGCGGTCGCCTGCGCAACGTAGGTATCAACGACGTGTCGCGCACAAACTTCGGCGGCACGTTTACCTTCGCGGGCGGCGACGCCGTCGTCCTCGACGCCAACAACCAGCCCGTCAGAGACGCGCAGGGCAACCTCAGCTTCGACCAGATTTCCAGCCTCGAGCGTTACCGGCGCACGCTCCTTTTCACTCGCGCGGGTGCTCCCGCGCGACCGGCGGGAGTGACCGATCAAGATTTGGGTATCGGTCCCACGCAGTTCTCCGTCGCGGGCGGCAACCCGCAGGTGTTGGTACACCAGACCGACGTGTCCGGCTACGTGCAGGATCAGTGGAGCGCGCGACCCGATCTGACGCTCAACCTCGGCGTGCGCTACGAATGGCAGACGAACATTCATAGCAACCTGAACCTCGCGCCGCGCGTGGCGTTCGCGTGGTCGCCGGGCGCGGTCGGCTCCGGCAAACCAAAGTCGGTGGTGCGCGGCGGGTTCGGCATCTTCTACGAGCGCGTCCTCGAAACTCTGACGCTGCAAGCGGAGCGGTTCAACGGCGTCAACCAGAGGCAGTTCGTCGTCACAGACCCGACGGTGCTGGCGACCTTCCCGAACGTGCCGGGCATCGACGCGCTAAACGCGTTCGCCGTCCCGCAGACGCGGCGGCAGAAGGCTGGGGATTTGCGGACGCCCTACCTCTTGCAGTCGTCGCTTAGCTACGAGCGGCAACTGCCGTTCAAGTCCACCGTCTCCGTCACCTACCTCAACACGCACGCGCTGCACCAACTGCGCTCGCGCAACATCAACGCGCCGCTGCCCGGCACCTTCGTCGCGGGCGTTCGCAACAGCGGCGTGCGACCCTTCGGCAATGTCGGCAACATCTTCGAGTACGAGTCTTCGGGAGTGTTCCGACAGAACCAACTGATCGTGACCTTCGACAACCGCTTAAACACGAAGCTCTTCCTGCACGCCACCTACACGCTCGCCAGCGCGCGCGGCGACGCCGACGGCGTGAACAGTTTTCCCGCAGACACCTTCGATCTGAGCAACGAATACGGGCGAGCTTCAATAGACACGCGCCACCGCCTGAGCATCGAAGGGACGATGGGCGTGCCGTGGGGCTTTCGCTTAACGCCGTTCTTCATCGTCTCTTCGGGACGCCCCTTCAACATCACGATTGGTCGGGACACGAACGGCGACACGCTCTTTACGGAGCGACCGGCATTCGCCACGAGCCAGACCGCGCCCGCCGATCTGCTGGTCACGCCGTGGGGCAGCTTCGATCTGAACCCGGCGACGGGGGCTGTGCGCATTCCGCGCAACTACGGCACGGGTCCGTCGTTCGCGTCGGCGAACCTGCGTCTGAGTAAGACCATGAGCCTGACCGAGATCGGCAGTCTCTTCGGTGCGCCGCGCGGCGCGTCCAAGTCTGGGTCTAAGAAAGAAGAGGAGAATCCCTACAAGCTAACCTTCTCCATGCAGGCGCAGAACCTCTTCAACCGCACGAACAACGATCTGCCGATCGGTAACGCGAGTTCGCCCTTCTTCGGTCGCTCGACCGCTACACTCGGCGGCTACGGCGAGGGGAACCGTAGTTCCGCCGGCAACCGCAGGGTGACGGGGCAAATTAAGTTTGAGTTCTAGGAGTGACTAAGGAAGATTGAAGCTGATCGCCCGCCATGCGCGCCCCTTAGAAATCCCATGCGAGCCGGAGCCCGTAAGCGTGTTCGCCGCGCGCGCCCCTATCGAACTGCGGCGCGATAGAGGGGATGAGTGCCGAGTGCGCCGAGCCGCCCGGTTGATCTTGTGCGTCTAAAGATCGGTCATGGTGTTTCAAG